>NZ_JBMDKC010000054.1:0-39481 GCF_057809515.1 Bacillus sp. FG16 | reverse complement strand
AATTTGTACATGCTTAAACAAGTGAAAATGTACATGATCATCTTGACATTTACAGGGTAGAAATCAATATCATGCCTCGTTTTCGCCTCAAAAGTAAAGAAATATCTGGATGATTATATTCCTGATAGAATCTCCGAATTCCTATTGAAATATTTAATAATGGAGCGTTCTCACCACCACGGCTTATGCATTCGAATCGATATACATAGGAGAAAAAATCTTGTGTTTTTTCATCTTTTATCGGTCCTGACATCGCCTCACAAATATTTTGTGATCTAAGAGGAGAAAAATAGATCTCTTCTTCATTTGTATTTTCTAAATATATAGGACGCTCGCAAAAAATATGTGAGATTAAAGCGGGCCCCCACTTAGAATACGTTTCATTATCATGTAGTACTGGCAAATTAGAAATCAAATCGGATTGCCATTCATATTTTGGTGGCTCAACTAATTGATTTGGTTTCCAATCATGAATAATCTCATACCAACTTTGAAAAATATAATCGAGCTGTTCTTGTCTAATAGGTTCTTTCGATACAATCCATGGTGTATTTTCATTTAATACGTACGGATTATGCTGAATAAACAATATATCCGAAAACATATCATACAATCTTTCATTCAAACGTTTCAACTTACTCGTTAATAAAAACGTCTTATAATGTATCTCTACGATGTCCAGCCATTCAATAGGAAAGTATATAAATGATACCTTTTCATTTAATAGAGGTTCTACTATATTTTCAAATGTTAGCAGCCTTAATTTTTTCATAAAATGATTCCTTCCTTTCTTAAGTTGTCTTGATTATCAAAAAGCTAGAAATAGTTACTTAATCTAATCCATTTAAACAAATTATTTAAAAGAAACGTAAAAACTGTTTATCTACATAAATCATTATCAAACCGACTCTTTTAAAAATTAAAAGTAATTATCATATACAACACCTCTTTATATTTGTATTTTAATACATTTGAATTGTACAATGTATATAATATATTGTACTTATCATTTACAGTAACTTTACAAAAAAACCAAAAAAGAACACCTTAATTCGGTGCCCTTTTTACAAATATAAACCGTTATGTAATTGAACATATAGATAACAGTAATCCTCCAAATGAAATTGCTCCTAGTAAGCCTACTACAACTCCTGTTAAACAAATACAATCAGCAAGACAAACAGAAGACTGCGATAATGGAACAAATGACCTACTTGTACTCGAACCATATTGTTTTATTTTCTCATAATTCACATCTAACATTAGATGTAAACATGTTACACCATCCTCAATAGTATGTAGAGGTTCTTTTTCTAATCGCTCCAATAATTTACTATCAAAAGCAACTGATAGAGGATACTGCTTATCTAATTTCATATTTTGATAAATTAGTTGCAAACGAGATAATATATTGCTTTTCTTCTTTTCAGATGTTACTGTACATTTCATTTTATTAAATTCATTTAATAACAGTGTCAATTCATCTCTTTTTCCGTATAAATCTTTAGCTATTTTTCTCTTTCGTTTATACGAATGGATAATAGATTTTAGTTCAATCATATTCATACACTTCCTAATTACATATTATTTACCCGATTATTTTATAGATAAACAGTACTTTTTAATCTTATTTAAATTACACTTAAGCATCTTCATTTACTATCGATTAACATTACATTAACCTTACACGATTGTAATAAAATCATTAGATGGAAGAAAGCAATGCCCAAACTAGACAGATATTTGATGATAAAACCATAAGAAAAAAGCAATGATTAGATTTTAAATCTAGTCACTGCTTTATCTATCACCTCTTGATTACATCTATATATCTTATTGTTACTCTTTCACTTGAATGATTGAATATATCCATTAATAATGGCTATATTCTTTGTCGGCACGTACATATATAAAACTAATGTTTTTTAATTGATAAGGTGAAACTTTAATTAGCCCTCACCAATTGGGCTTTTATGGGTAGTCCGCCACCTAACTTCTCTTTGCTCCCGCTGAATTTTTTTAGGGTCTTACTGCCCTGCAAATAGCAGGATAAATGCAATCAATATTCATACGTTATAATAGTACCAGTAGTATCAGTAGTACCACTAAAACAGTTAGAGCAACCACCACAGCCGCCACAACCTCCGCAACCCCCGCAACCAAAACAACCGAAGCAACCAATACAACGGAATCCACCACAACGGAATCCGCCACAACGACCTCCACCACAACCACCACAACGACCACAACCGCCACAGCGACGAGCAGCATCTTCAATATAGTAATATGGATATTGATTTTGCTGGTCCCAATAGACAATATTTCCAGATCGGTAATCATTAAGATTTAACGCTTGTAGTTCTTGTTGAAACTGATTCATTTTCATAACCTCCATTTATAAAATACAACCTCATCGATGCTTCCCTATGTTTCTGTTCGTTACATCTAAGTAGGAATAGCACTATAAACTAAGTTCAATACGTACACCAACAAAGTATGACTTATCATTAAATGATGCACCTTGTTCATATACCTATTTTTACTATGGGCTCATTTTTATAAAGTGAAACTTTAATCAGTGGGGGGTTAGCTCATCCCCCACTGATTATTAGCCCTCACCAATCGGGCTTTTACGGACAGTCCGACCGCCACCTAACTTCTTTGCTTCTGCTGAATTTTGAGGCGGGGGGCTTACTACCCGTTAATGCGGGATAAATAAAAATTAAAAAATATGAATTCTAGCGTCATATCTTCATACTTACTAAATTCAATTAATTTCTCAATAATTATGGCGCCATATCCTATATATTTCCGTCTGTCACTTAGATTTTTCTGTACTGTAAATGCGTTTCGCTATAACATTTCCTAGTGACCGGTTTCTATGACGGATAAGAAATTCCTACAAAGAAAAAAGCCCTAATTAGGGCTTTTCATTCTATTTCTTTAGCAAAACTCTCTATGAAATTGCTAATTGAAAAAAGACGCATTTAGATTGATGCGTCTTTTTGTGATGCCTCTTTTGTGAAATCATATAAAGCAATTGCGCCTAAAAGAACAAGTATACCTTGAGGAACATCTATTAAAATAGTTTGCCAAATTCCCGGAATTACCCATTTAATATCTGCTGCTGTTTCAAGATATGTTTGGAAATAGCTGATTGTAAAATTAATGATTCCTAAAAATACAAACAACGATAAACCAAATCGAATTAATTTCTTATTTGTAAACATATAACACCTCTCAAAATTCATTGGATATTCCTGCTTTTACTTCTTTATATTTCCATATCTCTATATTTGATTTTAACACAAAAAGAACTCAAAAAAACACAATATGCATATTTGCATATTGTGTTAACAGCACTTCATGGTAATTTAGAAATTCCTGCAAAGAAAAAACAACTCCGTTACAGCTAACAGTGCGGGTTTCTTTTCTTATTTAACTTCATACCTCCAAGCTTTACGTTCAAGGTAAAATTTCATCTCATTACGTTGTGCATCTGAAGTTAGCTTAGTAACATATCCGTTTTATTGTAAAATATATGTGACAGTAGTTTATCCATTTAATGCGTAGACAATTAAACTAGTTAACTTATCGATATGCCATTTCACCATTTCCTCAGCACTATCGACTTTGCACAAATTTGATAAGAAAAAATATATAGACAGGTATGATCCATACCTATCTATAACATTACTTCTATTCTTTATCCAATTACGTCTTTTACGTCTGTATCCACTGGCCACTTTTCTAATGTATAAGCCATTTCCCAAAATGAATATTCATATTGACTGCTAATAATAAAATGCTGTTTCATACGCTTGCGGTCTGCCTCTGTTACTTTTTCAGCGATAGTATCTAAACGTGTAATTTGTTCTTCAACTAGCGTACGGAACCAATCAGATCCATAAGCAGAAATCCATTCGTTATAAATTGGCTCTTCCGGCTGACACTCTTTTAAGCGTTCGCCAATTTCATAATACAACCAATAGCAAGGTAAAATTGCTGCAATAATATCTCCTAAATGTCCTTCATACGCAGCACGATACATATGTGAAGTATACGCATATGCAGTTGGCGCAGGAATAAAATTATCTTTTTCTTCTTTTGTTATCCCTAGCTTTTTAGCAAAATTCTCATGTAAAGATAACTCGGCCTCATATGTATTTTGAGCATGATGTGCCATACGAGCTGTCGTCTCTAATTCAAGAGCTTTTGCAGCTCCTAAAGTTTGTACTCTAGCAAAATGACTCAAATAATATGAATCTTGAAGCACATAATAGCGAAAACTAGCTAAATCTAACGTTCCTTCACCAAGTTTTTTTACAAAAGGATGGTTAAAACTCGCTTCCCAAATTGAATCTACTTCTTTACGTAATGATTGTGAAAAAGTCATTTAAATCCCTCCAATAATGTATAAAATATAAGTATTTATCCACAATTATTAAAGCTGTAAAATAAAAAAACTTTCTTTACAGGCGTAAAGAAAGTGAAATTGACAGTATTTATTTACTCATTAAATAGCAACGTCTTTCCCACTTCCCTACGCTGGTATTAACCAGATCAGGTACTAAGAGTCTCAAAATCACATTTGATCTCAGCCTATAAAAGGCCCCCCTAGTGGATAAATATTTTGTTTTTATAATGTATTCATCATAGCATACTTCGTGAAACTGTCAAAATAATTCGTTATATAACTATCTTAAAAACCTTCTTCTTTTCTCACTTTTAATGATGTTTCAATAATCATATCTAATAGTTTACTATAACTAATTCCCGCTGCTTCTGCACTTTTTGGCAATAAACTTGATTGTGTCATCCCTGGTAATGTATTAATTTCCATTACATATGGAATTCCGTCCTTCACCATCATATCAACTCTTGCATAAACACTACATTTTAATGCTTTATAACAAGCCAGTGACGCTTTATTTACACGTTCATTAATTTCCGCTGGAAGTTCGATAACTTCCTCAACTGTACTAGTATCATCATATTTTGCATTGTAATCAAAGAACTCGGCTGCATGTCGAATTGAAACTATAGGTAACTGTTTTCCATCCAGAATGGAACATGTAATTTCATCACCTTTTATATACTTCTCAATTACTACTTCAGAATCCCATTCGAATACAGTTTCTAGCATTGAGATCAATTCATTTTTATTGTAAACGATTTTTACCCCGACACTCGATCCGCCAGAGTTTGGTTTTACCACTAATGGAAATCCTAACTTATCTAACTCATCAAGCTTTAGATCCTCCATTTTTGTAAGTTCAATCCAATCTGGTGTTTCTACACCTTCATAACGTAAAATCTTTTTCGAAATATTTTTATCCATACATATACTACTAGATAACATATTGCTTCCGCTATAAGGAATCCCTAAACTCTCCAGTGTTCCTTGAACTGTCCCATCTTCTCCGTATTTTCCATGTAATGCGAGCAATGCAAAATCAATGTCTTTCGCTTTTTCAATTAAATCCATTTTTTCGTTTAATATAATTGGAACTATTTCATACTTACTTTTATCTAAATGTGCGAGCATTTCATTTCCAGTCATAATTGATACTTGCTTTTCAGACGATACCCCGCCCATAATAACGCCAATTCTCATTTCCTCAACTCCAAATTTCATTTTTTATTGTATCACCAATTATTTTGATTCCCCGAACTATTTCTTCTTCTTTCAAGCGTGAAAATCCTAATCGGAAAGTATTCGCTCCTTCTTCACCAGAGTAAAAAACATCTCCAGGTGAAAACGTAACGCCTTTCTCATAACACTTTTGTAAAAGTGTGCGAGCATTCATATGCTCTTCTAGCTCTATAAATAAATGAAGTCCACCATCTCCAGTCATTCTTTTGAAAGGAATGTACTGGTTACATGCCCCGACAGCTAAATCATATTTTTTCTTATAAACAGATCTTGCCTTTTTTAAATATTTTTCAAAATATCCCTCATGTAAATATTGAAACAGAACAGCTTGATCTAACGTAGATGTGTGAATCGTTCTTGCTCTTTTTACGCTTTCTAAATAATGAATCAGCTCTTTATCTGCAATAATCCAGCCTACACGTAAACCAGGGAAAAGTACCTTTGAAAAGCTGCTAATATAAATCACATTATTGCCAGCTCCAGCAAACGTTAATAATGGAGCTAAATGTGAACCTGAATAACGTAATTCTTCATTAAATCCGTCCTCTATAATAGGAACCTTGTATTTTGAGAATAATCTCATCAATTCCGTTCTTTTCTCTGAACTCGTAACAATACCAGTTGGATTATGATAAGAAGGAATTAAATATGCAAAATCAAAATCTTTTTCACGTAAGCTTTTTTCAACTTCATTCGTATCAATACCATCCTCATTCATATCAATCCCATGAACTTCAAGGCCATGTAAGCGGAACAGCTTTAGTGCAGCGTGATGAGTTGGATTCTCACAAATGACACGACCGGATTTTTTTGATAAAGAAGAGAGTACAATATCCAATCCTTCTGTAAATCCATTTGTAATTAGAATATCTTTATTAGAAATGTCTACACCTTTCATTTCCATATAATGAAGTAAGTAATTCATTAATGGTCTATATCCTTTTGCATATCCGTAGTTCAATACGATGTCCCCTTCAATGGACATACGAGTAAGAAAAGCTCTTTTGAAATTTTCAACATCAAATAGCTTCTCATCCGGGGCTATACTATTAAAAACAATCATTCCCTTTTCCCAACGAACACCATGTTTCATTAAATCTAATTCATCCGCTAATGCGGTCACTGTATTAAGTTTATTTTTCCAATCTATTTCAACTGACGAAGTGTTAGATATATCCACCTTCGCAACAAAGTTCCCTTTTCCTTTAACTGCATAAATGAGTCCTTCTTGCTCTAAATCTGCATAAGCAGCGAGTACAGTGTTTCTACTCACACTTAGTAATTCACTTAGTTCCCTTGTTGATGGGATTTTTTGATCCCCGAGCAAATGCCCTTTCATAATCATCTTCTTCAAATAATCTTTCAATTGAATATAAACGGGACGATCTTTAACAACTTTAAAATCCTTAAACAATTCCTTACCCCCTGCAATCATTTTTGCATATTTATTTCATTCTCAAAAGGTCCACAACATATGTATTTTTTATAAAGGGCGGTACGGTCTTACAAATCTTTTCGATATAAGTTAATTACATCTTTTAAAGCTGCAGCTGCTGCGCCTCGTGGATTAGAAGCCCCGCCAATTGTAGTAACTTGCCCCATCGTATCTGTAAAGAACGTAATTCCTTTTTCGCTCCCATTTACTTTTGCTAACGGATGATCTTTTTCTATTTCACACGGTTCAACATTTAAATTCACATTGCCACCCGCATCCTTATATATTGATGCTATTAATTTAATAATTTTATGGTGTTCCTTAGCATTTTGTATTTGCTGTTTTGTAACGTGCTCGATTCCTTTTATATGTATATCAGCAAGTGTTTTCTCTGTTTCCATTAAGCTGTTTGTCAAAAGTAACAATTTACACGCACTATCTGAACCACTTATATCTAATAGAGGGTTTGTCTCAGCAATTCCTTTATTTTGTGCTTCTTTCAGCGCTTCTTCAAATGTCATATCTTCCTCATACATTTTCGTAAGAATATAATTAGTTGTTCCATTTAATATTCCTTCTATTTTTTCAATACTGCAACCGGCTAAACTAAATTGTCCGATATCTAGTGTCGGTAGTGCAGCGGCTGTTGCACCGCTATATCGAATTCGTACATTTGCACCTCTTGCTGCTTCATTTATTTCTCTCCAGTTTGTAACGAGCGCACCTTTTGAAATTGCTACTATATCCATCCGTTTCTCAATCGCTTGTTTCATATATTGTTTCCCTGGATTTCCATCTTTAAGATTTGTGACTGTTGATTCTACCAATACAGTACCACTTATGCTAGTTGTCGCACGTTCCTTTGGATGATACTCTAAATATTTTTCAATTGCAGCGGTACCGCCACCATACATTAATAAATGATGAAGAGATAGGCCGTCTTCATTATGTATTGCAATATTTCTCCCTAATACGCCACTTACAACTAATTGAATCCCATATGTTTCATATATATATGAATATTTTTCATTTAATAATTTTATAAACTCTCTGCCTACTGTTCCGTATCCTGATAATACAACTTGAATTTTCATAATACCCCCCCATATTTTTTCTACCAAATCCCTCTTTCAATATAATATAAAGCGCTCTCGAATTCCATCGAGAGCGCTTTATTATTACTTATTTCGGTAAACGTGATAGCTTTTCAGCAATTGTTCTATAAAACTCTTGAATGCTAGAAAAACCTAAAGAGTCTGAAACACTTAATCCTACCATGTCGAGATGGTCCCAATTCGCTTTCGTTTCGATATGATTCCATTTTCCAACCTGTAATGACTCATTATTATTTACAGCAACATTAGAAGATGGTGCAATCATGGAATTTGTATTTACTACACCATCATTTTGCCACCAAGAAGTATCAACTAACGGACGGTTTTCTTCATATCTCGCATAAGAACCTAAGAAAAATGCATTCCCCATCAACACTTTGTTCATCGTTATATGAGGTAAATGTAAACCTGTTATAGGTGCTGCTTGTGATGCATGTCCACTATAGGATAAGTAATACACATCCGGTTGCGTCTTTACCCAATTATTTAACTCCTTTGCACCATCTGTACTTAAATCCCATTGACTTATATCTTTTGTATTTTTCCAAAGTGAACTATTTAGAATACGATTACTATATTGGAAAAAGGACTCTCCAGCATTCTTCTTTATACCCCATTGATCCAATTTAAAATCATATAACGATAAATTATTGTTTCCTCCGAAGCTCGCAGCTGTAATGAGTAAATCTTTAACGAACGGTAGCAGAAGACTCCCATCCGCAAGTGTTGTACCGTTGTGAGGGGTTGCTAATGTTGTAACACTATGAACATATGATTTTCCGCCTTCAAATAGTGGTGATATTTTGGTGTCTGGGTGATTTTTCACATAATTCTTTTCTTCAAAACTCCCTTCTTTTAATAGCTGTACTAATGTTCTAATTGTTTGTCCACCCATGCTATGTCCAATTAAATGAACTTTATTTGTTTCACTCCAATTCGGCGCAAAACCACTATAAGTTCTGCCAAAACGATTATGTCCATGTTTCTCAGCATGCGAGACACCATAGTCTACTGTTCCACCGCTAATTTGCGCATACAATTCACATGCACGATCCCAGTTACTAGAAACAGGTCCAACAGCTGCGGTATGTACCGTATAACCATTTCGTTTCAAATCTTCCTGTATATCATGAACACCACCCCAATATTTTACGCCAAGCATTTCTTCTCTACCCCATCCAGCAAATCCATTCACCAATATGATAGGATAATTATTTTGTGGCCTCTCTTCAGCGTATGATATTTTCGCTTCGAATGAACATACGGTCACTAATGCGAAAAAACATATTTTTAAAACTAACTTCCCCATACTTTCTCCCCCTATTAAAACGTTTACATTTTTCTTTTTTGAAAATCAACAGAATACTTTAATAACTTAAACATAATGTAAAATATTTTATATACGTTGTATATATAGAAAACATATACAAATGTTGATAAATATTAATTCAAGTAAACATTTACTTTTTACAATACAACTTGTAAATCTGTTTATTTGAATTTATAATTAGATATAGTTTCCTCATGTTAAAAAGATTTAAAAACCATAAGAAAACTAATCTCATTGCTTGAAAAGGAGGAAAAAACATGCAAATCGGATCAAATATTCATACATTATCTCAACCTACTAAAATAACTCCATCTACTCTTGAGCATAATACTATCTCTTCTACTAAACTTGAAAGTAAGAAAGTAAATGATCCTATCAAATTTGATATTCGTTCATCTGAAAAAGAAATGAAACAGCCTGAGCATAAATTTAATGAATTAGATTTATGGAAGATGTTAAAGGATAAAGGTGTTCCTTTATGGATCATCCTTGAAATGCTACAAAAGGCTCGTAAAGAAAAAGAAGCCCAAAATAATTCAGTTCAAAATTCAAATGCGATTGAGGAAACAAATGAGACTCGATTAAATGAAGTAATGTAAAGCATAATAATTGATTTGTCTATAAACTAAAAAGAGTTCGAGATTGATAAACTTTCTATCAACCTCGAACTCTTTTTTAAGATTTTTCTCCGATCGTTACAAACTGAACTGATACTTTCTCTTTAAAACCTTCAATTAACTTTCTTACTTTTACTTTTTCATTAATCAATGTATTATCTGTCGACATTTTAGGTTTTTCATCACCTAACGACTTTTTCAGATGTAGAAGTTGCATATTCGTTTCATTCGCTTTTATTTCTTTATACACACTATTTTTCGCCACAATGATATACCATAGTGCTCCATAGTCACGTTTATTGCCAAGCCAAGCATCGCTATCATATGCAACTGGTATCTCTTCTCCTTCTATTTTAATACTTTTAATATTCTTTTCTTCTTCATTTATAAATAGTAGTGAGCTTTCTTTTGGAAAATTCGGTAACGTATCTACCAGTTTGGAAAGGGCTACTTGGTCACGTTTACGAAAAATCTTTGCTTTAATCATCGCTTGTGCAGTAGATTCATTTAATATTAGTACCTTTCCTTTTTCAAATTCCCCTGTTTTCACTGGAAAAATTTCATGTTCTTTCGTATTTTCCTTATAACGATTCATAATTGCTCCAGTATGATTCTCATCTCCAATGATTAATACACCGTTAGCTGGAAATAATTCTTCACTTTTAGCACATGCACTTAAACTAATTAAAATTAATATACATAATATGAAAATTGATAATGGTTTTTTCATTACAATTCCTTTCATAACTCATATTGTTTTTTTACATGCTTTTCTGCAATGTTACTTGCTGATGTTCTCTACTGTTCCATAGTTTTATAAAGCTTTTGTAGGTAACGCCAACGGGTTATAAAGAAATATAAAACTTGTATACATATAAATGAAATTAAAATAACGATAGAGCTATTTATGATAGAAAAATCGACTAATTGCTGTAATGCTATATAAGCAACTACAGTATGAATCACTGCAACGACAATTGGTAAAAAGAACATTAATAATAACTGCCTCGTTACAACTTTTTTCAACTCACCTTTACTTAATCCCATTTTCGAAATCATTTTATATTGCTGTTGGTCGCGATCCAAATCTGTATATAATCGAAAATAAATAAAACTAGCGGCGAATGTAAAGAAGACGATTCCAACTAAAATACTTACCATAAGTAATAAACCATTCTTTTGCTTTGCTTCCAACAAGTTTAATGTTAAAGCTTCAAAGTAGAAATCTCTGTCCCTAAGATCTTTATCGAATATACTCTTTAATTGATTTGAAATCTCTTTCGTTTTTATCCAATCATCTACAACAAATCCGTAAGTACGATATGGAATTTCTTTATTAACTGGGTCACTAGTAAGAGGTATTCCATCATATACCTGATCTTGAACAGCGATATAAATAGTTCTAGAATCATGTGGTAAAACTAAATTTTCTACAGCTTTTTTCACATGAAATGTCTTTGTCCAGTCACCTTGAATGACTTCTATATTCTTTTTATACTCGCCATTTTTAAATTCTTGTTTTTGTGATACGACTCCAGGAATTAATAAAATTTCATCTTCTTTTTCAATTGTTTCTTGTTGATAGCCTAGTGCTTTAGCAAGATCGTTGTATTCACTTAACTTCATTACATTTACGCCATTTTCTGTGTATATATATGAAGATGAAGCCATTCGATACGTAATATTAGCATCAGAAAGGTGTTTTTTTATAATAGAAAGATTTTTATTCAATACTTTGTCATTTTCAAAACTTCCATACAAAAATGTATACGGATTTGTCATCCTTACCAAATCCCTATTTCCAATTGCGGCTGTTGTACCAATTGCTGTAAATGCAACTGCTGAAACAATAGATACTATAAAAAACATCGTTGCATTATCTTTCATACGGTAAATTAATTCAGAAAATGTTAATATATTTGTTCTCTTTAAAAAGAAAGATTCTCTCCTTTTAGCAAGGTGCAATATATAAACGCTACACTGAGTATATAAAAAGTACGTTCCTATAATTACTAGAAGCACACCTATTCCAAGCGTAATAAAATTGGTACTTGGTATGAAGCGAAATACTGAAAAATATCCATACCCTATACTAATTAAAGAAAGTATCGATAATAAAACTGAAGATTTCGGTTCAGGTTTTGGCTTTTCCTCTGCTCGAATAAGTTCCACAAGTTCCGTTACTTTTATCATTTTAAATGTAAATAATGAAACAATTAAAAACAAGAAAAGAAATGTAATAACTGTTAATAATACAGCCCGAACTGGTATATAAAAAGGTAAACCATTATTAATCATTAATACACTTGCACTTATTAATAAGACTAGTTTAGAAAATATGAGTCCAATGAAAATCCCTATACAAATTGAACCAAGTCCAATCAACATATTTTCAATTAATAATAATTTCTTAAGCTGTCTCATTGACATACCTTGCATCATTAAAATACCAAATTCTTTTTTACGCGTCTTTAAAAACGAACTAACTGAATATAGAATGAAGAAAAATGAAAATACAAAAATCAATCCTTGCGAAACTGAAAATCCCAATGTACCAAATGCACTTATTGTTGCACTTGTCGATTTCAACTCACCTTGTAAATCAGGATGAAATAATAAAAGAGCATACGTAAAGAAAATCATAATAGAAAATGCACTACTTAAAAAATGAGCTACATAGGTACGTTTATTACGAAAGATATTATTAAATGCGAACTGACGAAAAGTCATGCCTTTTCCCTCCTAACAAAGAAAGGACATCCATAATTTTTTGATAAAATGCTTGCCTGCTTTCACCACAATAAATTTCATTATATAGTTGACCATCTTTAATGAAAATTACTCTGCTGCAAAAGCTCGCTGCATACGGATCATGTGTAACTAACATCATCGTTGCTTTTTCTTCTTTATTTAGAGTATCAAGCATCTCCATTACATCATTTGAAGATTTAGAGTCCAAGTTCCCTGTTGGTTCATCTGCAAGTAATAATTGCGGCTTATGAACGATCGCACGAGCGATTGCTGTTCTTTGAGCTTGCCCCCCTGATATTTCAAACGTTCTTTTACTCAATATATCAGTAATGTTTAACTTCTCTGCAATCTCTTCCACTCGTTTATTCATTTCTTGGACGGAAACACCATCTAAAGTCATCGGCAATACAATGTTTTCTTTTACAGTAAGTGTGCTAAGAAGATTAAATGATTGAAATACAAATCCTAATTGTTTTCTGCGGAATAATGCTAATTCTTCTGATGATAATTGAAAAGGATTTGTGCCATTAATAAATATTTCTCCTGATGATGGAGAATCAATAGTAGATACCATATTTAATAACGTTGTTTTCTCACTACCTGACGGGCCCATAATTCCTACAAATTCACCTTCTTGAATTGATAAATCAATATCTACTAATGCTTTATAAGGTACTTTCCCTTTATATACTTTACTAATACTTTTTGCCTGTAAAATTTCCATTTATATTCTCCCTTCATTTCCACTGCTCACTATAGAGTGTAAATGAATTGTCTTATAGCTCATATTGATTCATCTTTCATTTATCTTACACGCTTGTAAGATTTCTAAAAAAACTGATAACAAACCTATTTTCAATCTATAAACAAAGCATATCTATCTTATAATATTTGCATATTGGTTTGAATTACAATGCTATTTTCTAATCTTTATTTTATTAATAAGAAAAGACCGATTTTTTTATCGGTCTTTTTACTTTCAAATATTATATTTTAACTGTTGTATGTAGTTGAAGCATATTTGAGTTACCCATTAAATACTATTTCACTTTATAATAACCTCTGCAAAAAAATGAGTGCTTCGGTTTCATTGCAATCAAAAACGAATTGTAAATATCTGAGGCGGAAATGAATGCGTTTATCCAACATATAAATAATAAAATTGATTTAATATTTCCTGATACAAAGAACGACATCATGGCAGGAACTACTGATAATACAATAATAGGCAAGCTCATAAAGACCCAAAATCTCGTTTTGGATAAGACTGCATTTGTATTTAACCAAAAAAATCTTTTACTAAATGTTAAGCTAATATCCCCTTGTTTACTTATTACTAAAATGTGTAGACATTCGTGAATGATGAAGACTAAGGTACCTATTATGATAAGATAAAATATATTAATATGAGTGAAACCTGTTTCAAAAAAATAAGGTATTATAAAAATGATTATCTGAAGTAAATATACAAACTTCATATAATGTTTTCGGTACCAATTATTCTGTATAAAAGGAGTCCATTCTGAAAAATCCATACTTATTTGTGGCAAGTGACGAAACCAAATTATAATACGTGTTCCCCTCCCTCATTTAAACTAATTCCTGGCTTAAAGATTTAATCTACTAGCACTCAACCGTAAGTTTTATATGTAACTCTTTAATAGACTTACCAGCAATTTTTGTTGACTAAGACTAAATGCTTCTTTATACCGCCCACTGTTCTGTTCTTTTCCCTTCCATTTTTCAAGTAATTCATCTGTAGAATGATTTGAGTAAGAAATTTGTATTATCATTGATACATAAATTCGACAAAATCTTCCAATTACCTTTTCATAAATGATTTTCAACTGGATATCCCCTGTACAGCTTGATTTCCCTATTTTGTTGAAAAGCAATTCCTTCAAGAAGTCATTACAATTGTACCTTTCATATGTTAGCAGGTATAAAGTGAAACTTTAATCAGTGGGGGTTTTACTGCCCGGTAATGCGGGATAAAATGAATATAAAAAAGCTTAGAGTTTTAGCTCTAAGCTTTTTTATGATTTCGTTTTAATTCCTTTTACAGAGAAATATTTTTTATCCATTCAGATTTACTCAATACATAATGATTATATATTTGATTTTCTATCTTCTGTTCACTCAAATAAGTAAACCTGCATTTTTTAATAACTTTATTTGATGGTACATTGTTAATTAAAGCAATTGCGTTGAGGACGTTTAAATTTGTTTCTTTAAACAAATAGTCAATTAAGCCTTTAGTCGCTTTTGTAGCATAGCCATGATTTTGATGTTCATTTGAGATAGCATACATTATCTCTCTGTTTGGTGAAGGGAGTTCTTCTTTCATTCCTGTGCAACACCATCCAATGCATTCATTTGTAGCTTCCTTAAATATTCCTAGCTTTAACATATGATTATCTATGTTATTCGTAGTTTTCAC
This sequence comes from Bacillus sp. FG16, assembly GCF_057809515.1. Taxonomy (NCBI): domain Bacteria; kingdom Bacillati; phylum Bacillota; class Bacilli; order Caryophanales; family Bacillaceae; genus Bacillus; species Bacillus sp. FG16. The sequence continues at coordinate 24,137 of NZ_JBMDKC010000054.1, read as the reverse complement.
TGCCTCAAGAAATGCTTTGTTTGCTGGTATTTCATAATTTGCAATCCAATCCATCCTTTGTTCTTTCGTTGATTTCCAGTCTGGTAAAAACTTTTCTATTTCCGGTTGATTTGCTATTTTATAAATACTCTCTGCATCTTTGACCATAAACTCTTGCAAGTATATTTCTCCACAATCTATTCTAAATAACTTAGTCAAACTCTCTTCTCCCATGCTAATCCCCCTTACGTACGCTATAGCGCCTTTATCTGCTTCGTAAGTTCTATAAATCGTTCATCAAGTTCTTTATATTCCTTGTCGTTAGAAGTTAAAAAGCTTAATTTCCCTAATACTTCTTGTCTCTCTGTTTCTAACGTTAAACGTAGCTCTTCAATATTATCTCTTGTTTTAGTAGGCTCTTCTAGCTGCTTTTGTATCGTATTATTTGAAAACACGAGTTTTGTGTTAGTAGTTTTCTCTAGAAAATATCGATCGTGAGAAACAATTACTAATGTTCCGTTATACTCAGCTAATGTATTTTCAAGTTGTTCACGTGAAGGTAGATCTAGGTGATTCGTCGGTTCGTCTAAAATGAGTACATCTTTTTCATCTAAAATATAAGCCATTAGCTTACATTTTACTCTTTCTCCCATACTCATATGCTCAATCGGCTCTTTCCATTGAGAAGCTTGGAACCCTAAATGTTTCATCAAATTTTGGACTTTTCCTCTTTCTTCAAACGTCTCTTTAAAAAATAAATTTTCTGGTGTTTTATCAAGCGGTAAATCAAAAACTTCTTGTGTTAAATAGCCGATGTTTGCAGATGGTGAAATCCATATTTCTCCTTCAGCAGTTTCCGTTCCCATAATCATCTTCAGTAATGTTGTTTTCCCACTACCGTTTGGTCCAACAATCGCAACTTTCTCACCGTGCTGAATTGTAAAATTAACGTTTTCAAATAATACTTTCCCATAAAAGTCTTTTTTTAATTGCTTTACTTCTAAAAAGCGTTTTCCTACTTTTTTGTTCGCTTGAATAGAAAACTCAACTGAATACTCTTCTTTCACACGTTCTACTTTCGTTTTCTCCAGCTCTTTTTCGAGTCGTTTTCGTTTTGACTTCACTTGCGCATCCATTCGCTTCGCTTTTACACGATAGAATTCTTTCACACCTTCTTGTTTTGTAGACTGCGCGTGTGCCTTTTGTGACCATGAACTCAATTCTTTTATATGTGTTTCTACTTGTTCTATCTTTTTTTGCTGCTTTTCATATTCACGCTGCTGCGACTTCCTTCTTTGCTCACGTGTTTTCATGTAGCTCGTATAATTACCACTATGTTCAATTATTTTTTTGTCCTCAATTGACCATATTTTGGTTGCGACAACATCTAAAAAATATCTGTCATGCGATACAACGATAACAGTACCTTTCATCTTTTTTATTTGTTTAATGAGAAATCCCGTACTGATCTCATCTAAATGATTTGTCGGTTCGTCTAATATTAAAACATTAGGATTTTCGGCAAATCCTTTTGCTAATCGAATTTTCAGCTTTTCACCACCACTTAAAGTATGAAAATCGTTCGTTGGCACGCCCCATTTCGCAAGAAGTTCTGCTTCTTGCGAAATCACATCATTACTAATAAAAGATTCTATTTCTTGCTCAACATATGCGGTTGTCATATTCATTTGTTGCCATTCAACAATCCCTTTTGAAGGTTCAATCTTTCCATTTATTAATTGAAGTAACGTTGATTTACCAGCACCATTTTTACCAATTAATCCGATAACATCCCCTTGTTTCACTGCTACATTCATTTTTTCTAACAAAGTATTTTCCTTTATTTCAACATAAACATCATTTAATTTTAAAATTTCTTTCATATTACCGATCCCTTTCATTAAAGGAGAACAAAAAAATCCTCCCAAAGTAATTTTGGCAGGATTAGTCATTACATTATTTATACCCAAATAAGCTATTACGCAAATCAAATAGCAATACCGTTGTTTGGAATTGGGCAGACTAATCCTAATTTTTATAAATTGAAATTTATTTCATTTCAACATTTAAAAATAAGATTAGTTAATCATCGTCCACCCATCATTCCTTTCCGTCATTAGTAACCATATTGTACCATAATAGTACTGTATGAGTAAATGCAATTATTTGTGCTGCTAAAAAGATTGCTTTCTTTTAAAGTCTATTTATTATTTCTTCACTTCATATCGAACAAGCATCAAACACATTTGTTGTACTATTTGCTTTAGCTTTCCCTAGCAATAAAATTGTAAGCATCCCCTCTTATATAATTTTTATATACATTCATCATAAATCATATATTATACATACTAAATTTCAGTTCTTATAATAAAGGTATCATTTTTAAGGGGGGTTCTACAATGGAATTTAGTAAACTAGGAAACAGTGGATTAACAGTAAGCAAGATTGCATACGGGAACTGGATAAACCATGGTGGAAAAGTGGATGAGATTACTGCAAATGATTGTGTGAAAACCGCTCTAGATGTCGGAATTACAACGTTTGATACTGCTGATGTTTATTCAGATACGATAGCCGAAGAAGTACTTGGCCAATCTTTGAAAGATATACGCCGAGAAAGTATAGAACTATGTACAAAAGTATGCCATCCGACCGGCCCTGGAAAAAATGATCGTGGATTATCAAGAAAACATATTATAGAAAATTGTAATGCATCGTTAAAAAGATTACAGACAGACTATATCGATGTCTATTATGCACATAGATTTGATAAAACAACTCCTCTTGAGGAAACGATGTTAGCTTTCTCAGATCTTGTAAGACAAGGTAAAGTCCTTTATTTAGGCGTAAGTGAGTGGACATCAGAACAAATTACCCGTGGTGCAGCACTTGCTAAGGAATTAAACATTCCACTTATCGCTAGCCAACCTCAATATTCAATGTTATGGCGAGTTATTGAAACTGATGTAATTCCAACATGTCAACGTGAGGGACTTGGCCAAATCGTATGGTCCCCACTCGCACAAGGCATTCTCACTGGAAAATATCAACCTGGTAAACCATTACCGAATCAATCGCGTGCTAACTCTGATGCTGGAAAACCGTTTTTTGACAAACTCGTGCAACGTTGGATGAGTGATGATGTGCTTACTTCTATCCAGAAACTTAACCCCATCGCACAAGAAATTAACCTTACCCTATCTCAACTCGCAATTGCTTGGGTGTTACAAAATCCAGCTGTTTCTTCTGCAATTATTGGTGCTTCAAATCCGGAACAAGTAAGAGAAAACGTAATTGCTTCTAGTATTACATTGCAACCTGAAATTATGGATCAGATTGATCGTGTATTAAAAGGTTTCGCTGAGTATGATTCTAGCAAAACAGGTTGAACCATGAGTGAGTTTTACCTATAAATAAACACCCCTTGCCAACTTCCCACAGCCCATCCTATCAAGATGGGCTTTTATCTGTTAAGTTCACATTGTGAAGTCGTATAAACTTCTCTAACAGCTGTTAAAAAGTTCTCTAACACGACAGACTTTTCATCCTTCCTCCATCCAGCATATAAATTTATTTTTGGTGTATTTTCTTGAATATCTTTATACATGACTCCTGATTTTTTATAGCTTTCCACCGATGATGGAACGACTGAAATCCCTATTCCTGCTGCAACTAAGTTTACAATTGTTTGCATTTGAACTGCCTCTTGAACAATATTTAAACTTACTTTATGTTCCCAAAAGTAACTAATAATTAAATCATAAAAATTTGTACCGAAATGACGAGGAAATAAAATAAATGGTTCATCCACTAATGATTTGATTGAAATATTAGGTAACGAAACGAAAGGGTGATTTTCATACAAAACCAGCTTTAAACACTCTTCAGAACAAACTTCAGAAGATAATATTTCATTATTTTGCTCCGAACGAATAAATCCAATATGAATTTGCTTTTCGTAAAGCGCTTTTATTTGCTGGTCTGTTGTCATCTCACGTAATATGAGCTGAATTTTTGGAAACCGTTCTCGAAATATGTTTAATATGTCTATAACTGTTTCTGTAGAATCGACAAAACCAATGATTAAATGCCCGATTTTCCCTTCATCTGCAAGCTGTGTTTCTTTAATAGTTCTATCTACTTGAAGTAATGTTTGCCTAGCACCTTCTAAAAAGATTTTCCCCGCCTCGGTAAGTTCAACCATTCTTTTTGTCCGGTGAAAAAGTTGAACTCCTAATTCTTCTTCCAATTTTCGAATTTCTTGACTTAAAGGAGGTTGTGCCATCATAAGACGCTCTGCTGCACGACTAAAGTTTAATTCTTCTGCCACTGTTATGAAATATCTCATTTTACGAATATCCATTTCAATCCTCCTATCATTCGCAACTTCTATAAGATTCTATTTTTATTATTAAAAATGGTTCATGTAAGTAGTCTTACATTTATTCTTATCGGGTTCGTTTTGTCTCTCTTATCTATATAACATTTCATTCTCCAATGTTATCAAGGGTACAAAACAAGGCTAAAAAACTTATCTCCAAAGTTCTTTAGCCTTGTTTACTTTTTTACACATTAAAAAAATATTATTCGTACTACCGTACCTTTACCAACTTCTGAATGGATTTCCACACTATGTCCTAATTGTTTTGTAATTTCATATACAAGGTATAGCCCCATTCCTGTTGATTCTTTAAAATCTCTACCGTTTTCTCCTGTAAAGAAAGGTTTGAATACTCTTGGTAAATCTTGTTTTGGTATACCTACGCCATTATCAGCAATTTCAAGTATAACGGTATTACCTTCCTTACAAGCTTTCATTTTAATCTTTTCTCTACTACCTGATGAATACTTAATCGCATTCGATAGTATTTGTCCGATTAAAAATTGTAACCATTTCACATCACTTTCTACAGTAATGTCCTTATCAATTTCAAGCTCTGGATATACAAAATTCCGTATAAAGAATCGTTTATGTTCATGTACCGAATCATTCACTATTTTATGTAGTTGTACCCTTTCTACATAAAAGTCTTGTGTAAACGCTTCTAAACGTGCGACATACAGAGCCATTTCTAATCCCTTTTTTAATCGATCAGTTTCCTCATTTATACTTTCAAAACGTGAATCTACTTCATCCTGTGTAATTAATTCTATTACAGATAAAGGTGTTTTCATTTGATGGATCCACTGATTCATAAAGGTTAAATGGTCATTATTTTTTCTCTCTTGCATTTGCAGCTGATTTTGATAATGTCTATATTGCACCTCAAGTAGTTCTTGAAGAGCAGCCGATACAGCTGCAAAATCAGATTTTTGAACAGATTCATCCAAAGATTGCATCGGGTTTGCTAGGCGCTCATAAAAAGAACGATGTGTAAAATAACGAAACACTAAATAACTTCCCATAAAGAAAACACCTAGAAACATTGCATATAACGCCGTTGTAATATGATTATGCCCATCAAACCAATATACGAGAAATATAGCTAGTAGTTGAATTATGGTAAAGCAAATAAGTGGTATATGATCACGTATAAACAACCTTATCATTTTTCTATACCATTATCCCAAGTAATATGAAATCTATATCCAACACTACGAATCGTTTCAATCGCACCTTCTATATGCAACGTTTGTAACTTTTTACGCACACGTGTTGTATTTACACTTAATGTATTATCATCAACATAAGATTCACTATCCCATAATTTATTAAGTAAGACTTCTCTACTCACAACACGCGGATAATTTTTCATTAATGTCTCTAATAAAATAGCTTCGTTTCTCGTTATATCAATCTCGTCATTTCTAAGTTTCAATACAAGTCTTTCGGGATATAAACAAAGACCTTGTTGTTCAATCATTCGTTCTTCTAATTTCGGTGCATAATCTCCATATGCACGTCTTAAATGACTACGAATTTTCGCCACTACAACTTCATAATGAAAAGGTTTCGGAATAAAATCATCACCACCGTTTTCTAACGCCATCACTTGATCCATCGTGCCTTCACGGGCCGAAATGAATAATATCGGACATGTTGAAACTCCGCGAATTTGACGACACCAAAAGTACCCATCAAAACTCGGTAAATTAATATCTAATAAAACTAACTCTGGTTGTTCTTCTAAAAAAATGTTTAATACATTTTGAAAATCCGATACAATAACTCCTTGATAACCATATTTCGCAACATGTGTTGATAATAGTTCTGCAATTTTCATATCGTCTTCTACAATCATAATTTTGACCATTATTGAACTCCTTTTTAATCCACAATCTCAAATATACTTATATAAAATAAATACTACCTCTTTTCACAAAATCCGTAAATTAAAAAAAGGATGCTTTTATACAAAAATATCCTTTTTCGTCCCTTATCTATTTAATATGAAATTTACTAAAAGTAAATCCTAGTTTCTCCACATAATCCATTCCTAGTTCCATACGCGCCGTTTTCAGCGGATCCACAACTTGGCAAACTTTTAAATTACCTGCTGCTGATAATAAAAGCGTTGCATCAGCTTTAGACATTTCTAATTCTTCATGTAAAAATGTCACCATATTATGTACAGCACGATTTGCTGCATCATCTAACAATTTCTCTGAAGCAATCGTCATTATTTTTTCTTTTTGAATAGCCATTGGTAATGGCCATTGTTTTCCTTTTATCGTTTGAACTGTTACAGTTACCTCACCAGCAACCTCTACACCACTAACACCAATTTCCCCATCACCCATTGCTGCGTGTAAATCACCTAACGCTAATAGTGCCCCTGGGACATTAACTGGTAGTAGTAATGTTGTTCCTTCTTTAATTTCTTTACAGTCCATATTCCCGCCATGATCATGCGGTGTGCCACATGAAATGCTCTCTTCTTTCGGCGCAGTACCAATTACCCCAATCATTGGATTAATCGGGATTTGTAGTTCACTTGAAAACACAACATGTTCATAATGTATTGGGACGATTTTTACTATATTTTCATTTAACTCATCACCCATTACACCAAGATTCGCACCTGTAGTTAAAACACCCTGCTCTGCAATATTAATTTTTTCAATCGTTACGACTAATATATCGCCTGGTTCTGCTCCTTTAATATATACAGGCCCAGTCGCTGGATTAATTCGGTTCCAATCTAATTCTTGAAACACGACATCTTCAGAATCAATTTGGTTTTCAAAACAGTCGTACGTTTCAAACACAAGCCTACTCCCATTCTCTACTTCCATACACGGCTTATTTTCTGGTGACATTGAGTAAATGATATTATCTTTATGAATTCGATACATAATACCTCTCCCTTTTATATTTATCTACTATTACTAATTAGCTTTTTTTATACAAGCTCCTCTTAAAATTAAATGTTATTTTTATGTAAAAAAGCACGCAGATTGTTTTATAACATACACTCTTTACTATAACAGAAAGGTGGTATCACTATGCCCCTTATTCCATACAACGAAAGTGATGTTGATTTACTAGCTCGTTTAATTCGTGCTGAAGCTGAAGGCGAAGGTCGCCAAGGTGAGGAGCTTGTTGGATGCGTTGTCGTAAATCGTGTATTTTGTGATTGCTTAGATTTTAAACAACTCCGGTCTGTACGTGATGCAGTATACCAAAGCCCCGGCGGATTCGAAGCAGTGCAATACGGGTATTTTTATCAACGCGCTCGTGATTCAGAAAAAGAAATTGCAAGAAAAGTTTTACAAGGTCAATGGCGCTGGCCTGCACGATGGGCTCTTTGGTATTTCCGTCCAGTTGGAGCTTGTCCACCTGAATGGTATAACCAGCCATTTGTAGGACAGTTTAAAAGCCATTGTTTTTATGAACCAAGTGGTGATGAATGTCCGAAAATGTATTCACGATAGTAAAATTTGCAACGCAAGTACTTAGAAATTTTGGTACTTGCGTTGCTTATAACTGTGCTTTAGAAATCTAATAGTGTGATGAATCTTTCTATGCTTACCACATGTATTAATAATGGTATACGAGGACCATTTGATTGATTCATAATGAGCTTATATATAATAGTGAATAATTGTTTTTGATTTTCTTTCATTATTTTTTTATTTTCATGATGACAAATCGCATATAATTGCTCCATTAAGTTAGAGTAATCTTTATTAGAACGAAGTATTTTACAAACTTCTACTAGCCATTCTTTCTGCCTTTCATCTAATGTGTAGTAAAACTCTGCATTTTTCTCCTGATTTACCGCGATTAATTTTTCAGATTGAAAGTTTCTTATCCAATACTCTGCGCGATTACTTATCGCTCTCATTTCATCTAATGCATAGCTCCTATCTATTTTCTTTAATATCCCCTGTAAAATAGTTGAATCAAAATTTAATAATGGTAACGTTCCTGCTACTTGATTAAATTTCGGATATTCTTTAAACTCGCTATCAACTTTAGAGATTTTAATTGCATTAAATAAATCTTCATTTTTGAGCGTTTTATTTTCATAACTATCTTTCAATCGTTCATACTCTGTATAATTACGAATCACATCTTCATCCAACCCAATATGAAAAGCAGCGCCTGGTTTGTATTTTGCAAACATAAAGAGAATTACTTCTGGTATATACACTTTCAATATATCGCTTGGTGTAATACTATTCCCTGAAGAACTAGACATTTTTTCATGATTCCCTTTAATACCAATGAAATCGTAAGCAACGTAATGAGGCGCTTCTCGATTGAATATTTTCCTTGCAATTTCTTTTGATACATTATAACTACCCGTTTCTGATGAATGATCTCTACCGCCCGGTTCAAAAACAACATCCTCTATCATCCATCTCATCGGCCAATCGATTTTCCAATTCAATTTCATTTTTTTTGTATTTAATACGGATAACTCTTTTTCATTTCCGCATTCACATTCATACCGGACTGTTTTTAATACTTCATTAAAATGTGTAATAGTTGTTGTATCTTTTCCGCACCTCTCACAATATAATGTAGCTGGATAAAAGCTCTCTCGCTCTTCTTCACTACACTCTCCAGTTTTAAAATCCATTAAAATATCATATATTTCTTTTCGTTTATACAAAGCCTCTAAAATATTATCATTATACCTTCCGCTTCTATATTCATCATGTTGATAAATAAATTCTACTTCAATTCCAAATGCTTGAAGCGATTTTTCAAACTCTTTTTCAAAATGCTCCGCATACGAGTTATGACATCCATACGGATCTGGAATATCACAGTATGACATACCAATATACTTTGCAAAAGATGGATCAATATTTTTTGGAACTTTTCTAAATCTATCATAATCATCCCACGAAAATATAAAACGAGTCTTTTTCCCTAAATCTTGAAGTGCTCTTACTACGAAATAAGTCGTTACGATTTCACGAAAGTTCCCAATATGAACAGAACCTGACGGACTAATTCCAGATGCACAAACAAACGTTTCTTTATTTGGATGTTTCCTAATTAATTCATGTGCTACTTCATACGCCCAATGCATATATTACTCACCTCAATTATTTTTTTGTTTCTCATTTCTAGTTTTATGCAACAAAAAAACTCCCACCCCCAAGATTATTCATCTTGAGGACGAGAGTTGTTAGCTTCGCGGTACCACCTCAGTTTGTTAATATGTCACCATATTAACCTCTTCAGGTACGGCAAAATATGCTTATACCCTATCTCTATAACGGGAGAACCCGTCGCACCATCCCTAAATAAATTAGTTCCTTGCGCAGCTCCAAGTCTTTTTTCATTAAGATGTATACCGCTCTTTCTCAGCTACCAGAGCTCTCTGTACGTATTCTTTCTTAACTACTCTTCTCTTCTATGCCTTAAATATTAGTTTTTTAATATGATAATTTATAACACTTTTATTGTCAAACTTTTCCGAATCGAAATCGTAAAATTATCTAAAAAAATTCTTTATCGCTTCTAATTGAATTTTGTGGCTACACTCATCACAACAATATGCCCCTTTTGGTTTCTCTTTAAATCGCTTATATTTTTCACTACCTTCGTAAACACGAAATATATTCTTACAAGAAAAGCAAACAATCTCATAAAACATCATATGCATTTTCCTCTCCGTGTTTATAAACCTTTTAATCACTTGAGAAGATTAGTTTTCTAGAGCACAAATCATAATATCCTCTGACTAAAAGGTTTACCTCTATTCTTATCGAATTATATTAATATCTTATAACGCGAGGTGAACATCTTGTTCAGTAATATAGACTTAGTTTTAAATGTTAAAGCAAGTTTAGCTGAAGGACCATGTTGGAATGAAAAAAAGCAACTTTTATATTGGGTTGATATTATGGAGAAAAAATTATGCATATATAATCCTACTACCAATACGAACCGAGTAATCGCTCTCAATCAACAAATTGGCTGTGTTGTTCCATATTTAGAGGACAAATTACTCTTAGCTATGGAAAACGGCTTTTATTCTATTAATGTAAATACAGAAAAACTGACACATATTTTTGACCCCGAACCTCATTTAATAGAAAATCGTTTTAATGATGGAAAATGTGATCCAGCTGGTCGTTTCTGGGCAGGTACTACAGATACATACGGTATGAATGCTGCAGGTTCCTTATATTGTTTACATAATAATTTGAGTGTAAAGAAAAAAGTTTCACATGTAAATACTTCAAACGGAATCGCTTGGTCACCTGATCATACATACCTTTACTTTATAGATACACCTACTAAAAAAGTGGTTCGCTATCAATATAATATACGTACTGGAGACATTCATAATCCAAGTGATGTAATCATTTTCTCTGAAAATGATGGTCTACCTGATGGTATGACAATTGACGAAGAAGGTTGTTTATGGATTGCACATTGGGGAGGTTCAAAAATAACTAGATGGAATCCCTCTACTGGAGAACAAATATTAAGTATTCCAATTCCTGCGTTATATGTAACATCATGTACATTTGGTGGGCCTAACTTAACTGATTTATATGTTACAACAGCCAGAACAAGAATGACGGATGACGAATTAAAAGAGTATCCACATGCTGGTGGTATTTTTCGAATTCAAACAAATGTTAAAGGCTGCCCCACCTATTCATTTTGTAATAAAAATATTGGAGCTGAAACAATATGAACCGTATCGATTACATAAGACAAGAAGAAAAGAACTATCACGATCTTTGCTATGAACAATATAAACTATTTGAAACTGGATCTTGGCTTCACAAGCCGGTTAAAACAGTTATGGATTTAATGGACTACTTTGAAGAGAAAAACAAATTACAAGTGCTTGACCTTGGCTCTGGCGTCGGTAGAAATAGCATTCCAATTGCACAAAAGATTAAAAATGCTAGCGGAACTGTTACATGTATTGATTTACTTGATTCCGCTTTAACAAAGCTACAAATTTATAGCAAAGAACATGACGTATTCGAGGTTATAAAAACAGAACAAGCAGCAAATGAAAACTATCATATTAGACCTAATACTTATGACTATATCGTTGCAGTATCAAGTTTAGAGCATGTCAGATCAGAAGAAGATTTTAAAAATGTACTCCACTCTATGAAAAGAGGTACAAAAAACGGTGGTATTAATTGTTTAATTATTAACTCTAACATACAAGAAATTGATTCAATAACGAATGAAAAATTAGAAGCTTTAATTGAAATTAATCTTTCAACCGAAGAAATGATAAGTACTTTAAAAAGCATTTATAAAGAATGGAAAGAACTAAAAGTTGAAATAAAAGAATTAGCTTATGATATTGTTCGAAATGAAAGACACATTCAATTAAAAACAAATGCCATTACGTTTGTCGTTCAGAAATAATACTATAAAAAGTAAGGATATTTCCTCATATATTCATAGGAATACCCTTACCTTTTATTTTCATAAAATTATTTTGTTATTATTTTTCGCATCATCTAAAATATACTTTTCATTCGAAATACTACTCAGCTATTAATTGAATTCATTAACTGGAAGAAATATTCTGCTTCATGAGTCTCATTCAATTTATACCATGAATGAAGTGTATCCGGCGCAAATACATCTAATTTTTTCAGTACTTCCATTGCACATTCTAGAGGCGCTACACCCGATGCAGTAATAAGATTTTCACTGGTTGCTACAGGTCCCATTTCATAAAAATTTTCTCCATTATAATTAGGACAAACCATCTTCATATAATCTAAACTATTACTTGTATGCTTTCTAGAATTTAAGTAACCGTAATTTGCAAGACCTATAGTTGCACCGCAAATTGCTGCTACAATTGTACCAATTTTTAAAGCTTCACCAACTGTTTTCAAAATAGGTTTATGTATTTCTTCACTCCAAGTATTCCCTCCAGGTAAAATTAATAAATCGTTACTCTCAAGGATACATTCATCTAGGGAAATATCCGGCTTTATATTCAAGCCCCCCATTGAAATAATCGTTTCTTTATTTATTCCAACTGTTACAACTTTAAAAGGCGCTACATCTTTTTTGAAATATCTCCCTGTATTAAGTTCAGCAATTAAATGTCCGTACTCCCAATCAGACATAGTGTCAAATACATATAGATAGGCTTTTCTTGTTTGCATTCAATAACACTCCATTCATATGCTACACTCTTAATTAAAACAAGTGTTCTTTTCAGTTTAACATTTTATGCAATATTTATGGTGTAAAATTCCAAATGAAAGAGCACTTGTTTCCGCAAGTGCTCTTTTCGGGGATTTTGAGATAACCTATTAACGAAAGTTAAGGTTACTTAAAGTTAAGAGGTATTTATACTATATGCTTGTCCTTTTTATTTGTGCATGATCAATATATAAACATCTTTAGAAATATTTAAAAACTTTTATTTATAGTTCCTTCTGGCATTTTATCATTAAGAAATTGATTGAAGGTTTATTTTCCATGTGCTTATTTGGTTCATCAATTTCGGAAACTTGTACTAGTCCATATTTATTAAAATCTCGTTTTATAGATTCAGAATTATAGAAGAACATTTTTACTCCTTCCATTATTTCGAAATAGTCTTTATCCAACTGTTTTCCCTTGCCAAACATTGGAGCTTTTTGAGAAACAGTTGTGAAAACCATATATCCACCTGGTTTTAGCTGATTATAACAATCTTTAATAAATTGCTCTCTTTCCTGCTTATTCAACAAATGCAAAAGTGCATGACTATATATACCATCATACAGTTTGTTATTAAAAGGCATCTCATTTACCGAACCGTGATAAACGCTAATATCTTCCAGTCCATGTTGCTTTGCTAAATCAATGGCTGTTTTTGAAATTTCAATACCTGTTACATTTATACCATTATCGATAAAAACCTTTGCATTTCTTCCATATCCAATACCTGGAACTAATATATCCTTAACATTCTTTTCAAGAAAAAAATCTTTTGTCAAAATTGCAGATTCTGTAGGTTCAAATCCCCACATCGTTTGTTTTTCAATAAAACTTGATTCCCAAAATTCCATTATGTATCTATCTCCTTATTTCTAATCCATTTTTAGTATCAAATTAAAAGCATTTTTTGTATTTGCTATACAGTTTTTTCTTCTATTCATACCACTTACCTTAGTCATCGTAACACCATTGAATATAGCATAATAATAAGCCTATATCTAATATAAAGATTGGTTAAAAATCTACCCTATTTTATTAATCCTTACGTTTATAGAAAATAAAAAAACAGCCAATATTTTTATTGTAGTATTGGCTGTTTCTCATGAGAAATTATCTTTTTATATTGTACCGATCTAATACTTTTTCTAACATTTCTAAAGTTATTGGTTGTGCTTCTTTTATTAATTGATAACCAATACGCCCATTCGGTTCCGCTGTAACTTGCTGTAAACTCTTCACATCATGAATCCCTTTTTCTCTTAATTGCATATAAAGTTGTTGTTCCGACATTTTTGCCTGCATCAAATTCTCTTTTACAATCTCTCCGTTTTCAACAATTATAATGCTACTTCCATTTAGGAATTGTTCCACCTTCCTTGATTTCAATTCAAAGAAATGAATGGTAAGTAGTATGCTTGCAAATATGATAGCTGCAAATAGAGATGGGACTACTTTTCTACTTAATACAGGTTCTACAATAATACGGCCAATTGAAACAACTATAATTATTTCAGCTCTTGTCATTTGGCTGACAGATGTACTACCTGTCATTTTCAAAACAATTATTCCAGTAAGAGTTAATATAATACTTTCCCAAATTACATTCATAATAACCCAATCCTTTAATGGTGAATATTACTACCATTCCCATTAAAGGTGTATTTTACTTACCTATCAAGTTGTTAAACCCTTCAGACCATGATGGAAATAAAGGTGTCCATCCATACTCTTTACGTGCCTTATTATTTGAAGCTCCTCTTTCCCAACTATTTTTCCCATCTTGAACTTTAGGCTTAGGTGCCCCTATCGCTGCTGCATATATTGGTAACCATTCTTTACTAGTTGCTGGATAATTATCTACAATATTTACGATTCCTGAAGGCCAATTAAGGGCTAGCATAGTAGCTCTTGCAGCATCTTCAACATGTATAAACGAGCTTATCCCGTCTGATGCGATAATTTCATTATTACGAACTTGATTTGCTATTAATCCGTTTTCCGCATACCATGTTCCTGGTCCGTATAATGTGCCGTAACGAAGTATAACCGATTCAGGTAACTCAGTAACAGCTTCTTCTAATTTCAATATGCCATTAACAGTGACTTGCCGAGGCATAGAAGCAGTAATATGTAGTGAGTCTTTTTCAGTCGCAAATGTCTCCCCTGGTTCATACGCCCATGAAATACTTTGAGCGATTATTTTCTGTACCCCTACATTCTTAGCGGCATCGACAAGGTTACGAGTGCCTTTTGTTCTAATTTTTGCATTATCCTCAAAATTCCATGAAGACAATGACGTTAATTGATGAATAACTACATCGGGATTTGTTTCTTCTAATACAGAAAACACAGCCTTTCTATTAAATACATCAGCTATTACTGGTATGGCACCAATCTTTTTCATTGCTTCTACTTGCGAAGTATTACGAATCATCGCAAACACCGTATGCCCATTTTTTATTAACATTGGCAATAAAGAACGTCCTATTACACCAGTTGCACCTGCTACAAATATCTTCATATATGTTCCTCCTCATTTAGTAATCATAAATGTGACGAAACATTTGTTAGGTATGTGACAAATATTTAATCTATTTATTCATTTTCATGTAAATGTGAATTAAAATCCCAGTGACAAGGGTTTATGAATATTCACATTTATACACTTACGCAATATAGACGTACAATGTATAGTAATTAAACACTCATAAAGCCTATTTTTTCTCAGAACCTATTCATTTGCACACTCTTTTTTTATTTTCAATTAACGTTTAAATAAAAAACATATAATCCGTATCATTGCCAATTTTCATATATTAAATGCCTACTTCATACAGTAATAAATAATGATAAAAGAAAACAGGCGGTGATTGTATATGACAATGACGGATATTTATAACTTTATGATTAAACATGGACGTATGCCACACTTCCACGATGAATTTCCGCTAATTTTATTCTGGAGCCAAAAAAGCGGCTGCACTTCACTAACAAATTGGTTCTTTTATCAAATTGGATTATATGAAGAAGCGATTAATTACGATCCGTTTATTCATAACTACGAGTATGATATATACAAAAATTCTTTTCTTTACTATATACAAGTAGCTACAGAATTAAGGCTTAAAGAAAAACAAGCATACAAACTTGTTAGAAACCCTTATAAACGAGCAGTCAGTTCTTTCTTATCACTCCTTTCACCACCCCATATAGAACATCCGGAATGGAGACCTATTCGTCAATTTCTGTACGGCAATGAGAATTGTAATAAGAAAATCTCCTTTAAACTTTATCTATATTATTTAAAATCTTTTGATTCTAATTCAGACTTAATAAACCCGCACTACGCTCCGCAATATATACAAGACGAGGAACGTTTTGTAACTAATTATATCTACCTAGAAAACTATTCTAAGAAAATCGCGAAACTAGAAGATCAATATGGATTAAAAAAATCACCTTTAGATTTATTGGAAAAATCATGGCACCATCAGAACGACTATGCTAATTTTAAGGGGGACTACGCAGATGCTGACATTATAGATCCCTTATTTCCACGGGTCCCAACATATGATAGTTTTTATGACGCCGAAACCACCCAATTAGTTGAAGATATATTTAAAACAGATTTCACCATATACAAATACCCCTTTACGCCACTTTAAAATATAAAATTTACGAATTTATATATCGAAAATATACACGACAATTAAATGGAATGGAGCACATATAAAAATGTGCTCTTTTATCGAGAATTCATTAAAACCTCATGTTACAACCAACATAGCGAATCCGAATATTATATATTTAATGTAGATTCTTAAAGCTTCTCCTTTTAATGAGTAAACTAAAGAGTCTCAATTGGTCATTCTAACTAGCCAACCATCATTCTTTAATACAAACTTATCTCGGCCCTCCCCAATAATTATATTATTGGTGTAGAGACACTATAAAGGATTGAGAATGTGTAATCTAATCCAAACATAAACGATATCATTAAAATCATAAGATACTCATAATTTCTAATTAAAAAGAAGGAAACTTAATATTCAAAATCAGAACACTTAAAAACCAATATTTTAAATATAGGAGTTGTACATACTCCGCCTTCTTTCTGTATTAGAAAAATATAGATAACCTATTCTATTTCACTATTGTTTAACAACATTACTATTCTGATAACATTTTAAGAAAAATTGTTGCCGCCCAAATGAAATACGCAAGTTGTGTCACGATATACATCGTAATTTCAAAACCTGTAAGCTTTCTTTCCCTTTTTATTTTCTTTAAATATCTATAAAAACAAAATGAACATAAAATCAGTAAAACAATAGACATTTGATATAGATTTTCCACTAAAAGAACTGCCATTTATTTCATCACCTTTCCAATAAAGTGAAACTTTAATCTGTGGGGGTTTTGTTCATCCTCCACTGATTATCAGCCCTCACCAGTCGGGATTTAACGGGATAAAAAATATATAGTTCAAGCATATCATTTTAACGGGAATAATTACCATAATTTTCAAATCAAATAAACTTCCTGAGTAAAAGAAGTCACTTTTTGGAAATGTTTCAATACAATATTATGTAATTCAATACGCTCTATATAATATTAGATTAAGTTTTCTTTTACTGTACATGCTTAGGAGGAAGTTTTACATGCAATTGATTCATAACATACAAAAAACGTTTAATAACCTATGTAACTACCATACGGTCAATTTAATACACGCTATTCAATCATTAAATATTTCACTTCATAAAATATCTCCTTTTATTACTTCACCAGTTAATCTGGAATATGGAAGGAACGTTATCTATCAGTCTGAATTTGTAGAGATTTTAGTATTAAATTTCCCCAGCAAAGCAAAGACTTTTGTGCACGATCACGGAATATCTGTAGGATGTATACTAATAGTCAATGGTACACTACAAAATATAACGTACGAAAATAATAGCGAGCGGATTGAAGAGTTTACAGAGGGAAATATTTTCACCGTAAAAAAAGATACTGTGCATAAAATGTATAACGCTACAGATTCAACAGCAATAACATTTCATGTATATTCCCCACCATTAAAAGATGTACAAATATATGAGTAGTCTTTAAAAGGAGGAAATATGCAAAATTTAAAGGATCACTATATAAAGAGCTTACAAGATGGTCGAAATGTTTGGCTCTATGGAAAAAAAGTAGATGTAACTACAGACAACAATTTTGCAGGGACACTATGTACCATTTCTAATTTATTTTCGTTATTTGATGATCCCATACGGAGAGATTCTATTGGATATGTGAGCCCAAAAACGAAAGAATTTGTTCATACAGCATTTTTAGTCCCGAATTCCTATAATGAATTATTAATGAGAAGAACTGCATTTGAAACGTGGAGTTATGCTACAGACGGCGTAATGAGTAGATTATCTGATTACGCAAGGTCGAGACTTACTGGCTGGTACGTATCAAGATATTTTTATAAAAAATTTGATGCGCAGTTTCCAGATAAAATCACATCTTATTATGAAGGAGCGAGAGATAAGCACTTGTTTTTAAGTGTAGTTCAACGTGATCCACAAATAAATCGCTCCACAGAATCAATGTTGAATGCAAAAGATTTAGGGTTACTAAGAGTTACGAAGGAAACTTCTGATGGAATTTATTTAAATGGTGCAAAAATGATAGGAACCGCTTCACCCTATTCAAATGATTTATTAATTTATCCATTAGCAAAGCTGACTGACACTCAAAAAGATTTAGCTCACTTTCTCATTGTGGCAGCCAATTCCCCTGGATTACATATGGTTTGTAGAGAAGCATTTGCGAATACAAACTCAAGTACAGTTGATTCCCCTCTTAGCTCACAGTACGATGAAATGGATGCACTATTAATCTTTGATAATGTATTTGTACCATGGGAACGCGTCTTACTATATAACAACCCTGAAGCGTTATGGGCAATAAAGTCAGATGTAGCTTCTAGTAGTTTAGCTTATCACCAAGCAATTGTACGATTAGTAGTAAAGCTAGAATTTATAACTGCAATTGCTTGTGAAATTGCTGAAGCGATCGGTGCTACTACTTATTTGCATGTTCAAGAGAAGCTTGGGGAATTAATTATGCAAATCGAAACAATTCGCGCACTTTTAATTGCTGCAGAAGTTGAAGGTACTACAAATGAAACGAAAACTTATTTGCCGAATTTTAAATATATCGAAACTGCAAGGAATCTTGGTTCCAAATATTATCCCCGTGCAATAGAAATTTTACAATTAATTGGAGCAGGTGGGTTCATTCAACTTCCTTCGAGCTCCAATGACTTCCAGAGTCCTATAGCTGATTTATTGAAAAAGTACTTTAAAGGAACGAATATAGATGCCGAACAACGCACAAAATTATTTAAGTTAGCCTGGGATATCATCGGAAGTCCATTAGGATCTAGACACGAATTGTATGAAAGATTTTATGCCGGAGATCCAATACGAAATACAGCTACGCAATATGTAAATTATGATAAAAATCACTTTAAAAAGATGATAAGTAAATATTTACATTGATGAAAAAGAGCACTCTTTGCTAAGAGTGCTCTTAAAAAATATATAATTATCCAATTACATATATAATTGCTCTGGCCACAACTGCTACTTTTCTCCGTAATGGTTTCATCTTATTCACTTTTATTTTTATGATTCAGCTTTATAACTTCCGGTATATACTTACTATCATATTTTCTCGTATAGATTTCTCCATCTGGAGTAACTAATTGTAAAACAATCTCACCACAAACCCCATCTAGTATTTCGAATTCACCTTGTGCATTTGAAATACTACGTACCTTACTTTCAATAGAATCTTCATAAATTTTCACATCTGATATAGGTTTGTTATTTTCATCTACGATAATACCCCTTGAATACTTAGCAACTGCTATGCATTGATCCTCTTTTTTATAATATTTAGTCACAACCATTACTCCAATTATTATAGTGATACATACAAACAAGAGAATGATTTTGCGCCTCACAACAAACCTCCTAATTCAAATTATTCTTTTTTGAACTGAAAATTCAACTGTCCTGATTGCTTGATTTCCTCAATTACTTTGCGAATACCTTCTTCAATCTTATCTTCTTTTACATTCGAAACATTTAACTTTAACAGTTTTTCTTTAGGAAAATTCCTCATATAATTCTTATCAATAGTATCGACACTTATTTGAATATCACCTAATTTTTGTATAAGTGTGTCTGTAACTGTGTTTTTCTGCATCTCTAAACAAGTGTGTATTCCAAATGGGTTTTGTCTATTATATGTAAATAATGATGGATTTTCATTTTGCACTTTTTCTAATGTTTTTGCTAGTGTTATTGATCTATTGTAGTAGGAAGAATTAATTTTAGTTTTATGACGTTCAAACATACCGCTCTTTATATAAATTTCTAAAGCCGCTTGAGAAATCATCGGACTATCAATATCTAGTATCTTTTTGTATGTATAGAAAGCATTTGCAATGGATGGTGGGATGACTGCAACTCCAACCCGTAAACCTGGAAAAATAATCTTCGAATAACTTTTCAAATATATGACATGACTACAATTATCCAAGCTATATAACGGATCTGCTTTTGAATCAGTTTCTAAATCTGCTAAATAATCATCTTCCACTATAAATACATTGTATTTCTTAGCCAATAGTGCGATTTTTTCTTTCTCATCTTTAGAATAAGAAGTTCCAAGCGGATGATGATATCTCGGTATCGTATAAAAGAATTTTATTTTTCCAGTTTGAAAAATTTGCTCCAATTCATTCAAATCGATACCTTCATTCGAACGTTTAATACCGATTACAGGAACTTTATTTATTTCTAGATAATCAATATATAGATGATATGTTGGCTGTTCAATTAATATGGTTTCATTTCCATTCGGAAATGGTATAGAAGTTAATATAGCAAGTGCCTGCTGAACACCTGATGTTATAAAAATATTTTCTTCTTTTGTAAAGACTTGATAATTTGCTAATTGTTTTTGAATAACTGGTATTAAAGATGGTAACCCTTTCGGCGTTCCATATACAAATAAATCATTTTTATACGTATCAATAGCCTTATTAATACAATGTTGAAAATCTAAATACGGAAAAACATCTGGATCTGGTGCTGAGGAAGCAAAATCAATTATCTCGTTATTTTCTATAGTATTCTCTGATTTTTTAACAACGTAGTATCCACTTTGAGGGACAGAATATATAATGTGACGCTTTTCTAATTCATGAAGCGCACGTATAACTGTTGCCTTATTACATTCATATTGCGTAACGAGTGACCGTATAGACGGTAATTTCTTTCCTTCTTTTATATCTCCATTTTGAATCTTATTTTCAATGTCATTTAAAATATGTAAATACTTATACATATTACACCTCCTCCAGCAATTCTATATTTGATTCCATCGGTTTTCTATTCATATAGCATTCATTCCTCAATTAGTTAATTTTCCGATCATCTATATCGTAAATCCCAATAGCATATAAATCATTTTCAATCCATTTCTTTACTGCTTCTGTTTTAAGTACACCTTCAACTTCTTTTTCTATTTTCTGCCCAAGTTCTCTCGCCCCTACTTCATCATCGCTAATCTTAGTTTTTATATCAATGGTAACAGGTTGATTCTTTATATAATTTATTTGCTGAATACTAAACCCTTCATATCCGTTTTTTCTGAATGCGTCATCAAATATATGTCCAAAAACTTGATTCCATCTACTCTCTGCCTTTACAACTTCTCTATTTCTTTGAGTTATATTGATTTTATAAGCCGTTACACCTTGTATCGCCAATCTTTTATTAATATCATTTTTTATTTCGTTACTATCTTCGCTATCAACAATCTCTAAATCTAATATTCTTTCTTTTTCATCTCTTATAGCAGCACTAAAAAAAGATTCCTCCTTTACTGTCGCTGTAACAATATCCATCACTATAGAATCTTCACTTTTAGCATCTTCAATGTCATTCTCACAGGCACATAATAAAGCAAGTGGAAATAAAAATACTAGTAACTTCTTTCCCTTTCTCATGTAGCACCCCTCCACACATTTTCATTTACGATAAACTTTTTACTTTGACATATAAATACCTTCTTTAATTATTAAATTTAACATTATTTCACATTTCCCCCACTTAACAAGGGAATTACAGTTAATAAATAGAATATCTCCATGAATAAATAAAAAGTGAGGGATATATAATGCAACGTGTAAATACGATTGATATTAGTAATGTACTACAATTGGAAAAAACTCTTTCGACTTTATTAAATAAAATGATTTCTTCAAAACTAGACCTTGAAAATTGGTTAAAAGAGCAGTCAAAAGTAATTTGGGACATCGAAGAACAATTAAGATCACATTACATCGCCTTTCAATGTAATACGGATGATGAAGAAATAAAGGATACTTTTGAACATGATCAACAATTTGTAAAGCCACTTTTAAAGCGGTACCAAAATTTATTGGATAATAAATATTTAGAGTCACCTTTTCGAATGGAATTAGATTCTAACGTATATGGTTTATTAGATACAAAAATAAAAAATGCTCAAAAGTTATTTTGTGAGGAAAATATCGAATTAGAAATAAAGGAAGACAAATTAGTCACAGAGTACTTTGAAATCACTGGAGGATTAAGTGGAATTTGGGACGGAGAAGAAAAAACGATAACAGAATTACAATCCTATTTACAAGATTCGAATCGTGACACCCGTAAAAAGGCAAAAACCATTATTTCTGAAATATTTTTATCTGTTGAAAAAGAACTCCAAAACATATTAAATCAATTAATTGAAATTCGCCATCAAAAAGCAAAAAATATTCAACTAGAGAATTATCGCGATTATATGTTCAAAAAATACGAGCGTTTTGATTATTCAGCGAAAGATTGCTATGAACTAGCTGAATCCATACGTAAGTATGTTGTGCCTCTTAAAGATAAAATATTGCTAGAGAAAAAAGATAAACTGCAATTGGATACGCTTTGCCCGTGGGATGTATCAGCTGTAACTCCAGATCAAAAAGTACTTAAACCTATTGCAAATGAAAATGATTTAATTGAAAAGAGCACTCATATCTTTAATAAACTAGATGTTGAATTTTCAGCACTTTTAAACCGAATGTCTAAACACAATTGTCTTGATTTAACAAGCCGCAAAGGAAAAGCAGCTGGTGGCTTTTGTGAGTACTTACCAGCTTCACAATTACCTTATATTTTTATGAACTTAAATTATACACAAGATGATATTGTCACTTTTATACATGAAATGGGTCATAGTATTCATAACGAACTCATAAAACCATTAAAATTACGACAGTATATAGAAATTCCAGCTGAAACAGCTGAGCTAGCCAGTATGACAATGGAGTTATTCTCGCTTAATTATTGGGATACCTTCTATACAGACAAAAAAGATTTAAAACAAGCAAAAATTAACTTCTTTAAAGATGTTATTTCATATTTACCCGTTGTGCTTATTGTCGATCAATTTCAACACTGGCTGTATGAAAATCCAAGTCATACTTCTGAAGAAAGAAATGAGCAATACTTACAACTTCAAAAACATTATCAGTCTAGCGTCATACATATTGATGGCTACGAAAACTGGATAGCAACGAGTTGGTTACCTGTACTTCATATTTTTGAAGTACCATTCTATTATATCGAGTATGCAATTGCTCAACTTGGTGCACTGCAAATGTATAAACAATATAAAGAAAATCCTAAACAAGCACTAGATAATTATAAAAAGGCATTATCACTAGGAAGCTCGCAATCTATAAAAGAAGTGTATGATGCAGCCGGTATTCGTTTTGATTTTTCTGGTGAAACAATTAAAGAACTAATGCTATTTGTAGAAAAAGAATTAGAATTACTTGAGCAATTATAAGAAGAAAGCTGCACCTATATTTTTGGTGTAGCTTTCTTCTTTATTTTATTAATTAGCTCTATGTACTGAGTATCTCCATATCCGATTGTTGGAAAAAGATAAAACAACTTTATTAATAACTCACGAGTTGATAAATCTTTATTTTTAGAGATGAATTTCATTACTGCATTATCTTCTGTTAACATTTCTAAAAATAAGTCTATAGCCTGATACATTACAGGTGGTACTTTATGAGAGGTCTTTTTATGGTTTACTAATACTTCATTGTATATAGAAGAATAATTCCCCAATTCAAGTTCAATTTGATTTACTTTAAATTCATCCTCTCTAAAGCTATTTAAGTATACCTTCCCTTCATAAGCAGACTGTTCAAGATGAGAAAGTATGGTAAGTAGGTTCATTTGGCAAAACATATCTTCACCAAACCATAAAACAATACATTTATACTTTTTCGTAAAAAGGTTTTCTAACGGATCTATAACCTTTTTTATATAACTTTCTACTGAACTGTTATGTCCTTTCGCTCTTGTTTTAATAAACTCTTCATTAAAATGTAAATGTCAAGATGATCATGTACATTTTCACTTGTTTAAGCATGTACAAATTT
>NZ_JBMDKC010000053.1:0-40726 GCF_057809515.1 Bacillus sp. FG16 | reverse complement strand
CCCTTTTGAAGGGAATTTCATTTTATTTGTTCTCTTAAGTTGATGGGCATGGGGGCTTACCATGAAATTCATTACTTTTTTCATCGGACTAATTGTTGTTTTCTTGCTCGCTTATATTGCTAGCAATAATAAGAAGCATATTAAATTTAAACCAATTTTTATCATGCTTATTATACAGTTAATTTTAACCTATTTACTATTAAATACAGAAATCGGCCTCATACTTATTAGAATCATTTCTAGTTTGTTTACCAAGCTACTCGAGTATGCTGCTGATGGAATAAATTTCGTATTTGGTGGTCTTGCAAATAAAGGTGAAATGCCATTTTTCCTTACTGTATTATTACCAATCGTCTTTATTTCTGTTTTAATTGGTATATTACAACATTTCAAAATACTACCGTTTTTCATTCATTGGATTGGGTACTTTCTTAGTAAAATAAATGGTCTTGGGAAATTAGAATCTTACAACGCTATCGCCTCTGCCATTGTCGGCCAATCAGAAGTTTTTATTACAGTGAAAAAGCAATTAGCTCAAATTCCAAAACACCGTCTTTATACACTTTGTGCCTCTGCTATGTCAACCGTATCTATGTCTATCGTAGGTGCCTATATGACAATGATTGAGCCTAAATATGTAGTAACCGCACTCGTTCTTAATTTATTTAGCGGTTTTATTATCGTACTCATCATTAACCCTTACGACGTTAAAGATGACGAAGATATTTTAGAGATCAAAGGTGAAAAACAAAGCTTTTTTGAAATGCTTGGAGAATACATTCTGGATGGTTTTCGTGTAGCCATTGTTGTCGGCGCTATGCTCATTGGATTCGTTGCATTAATTAGTTGTATTAATGACCTGTTCCTCATTATATTCGGTATTACGTTCCAACAATTAATCGGCTACGTATTTGCACCTATCGCATTCCTTATCGGTGTACCAAGTTCTGAAATTGTCGCAGCTGGCAGCATTATGGCAACGAAGCTTGTAACGAATGAATTTGTCGCAATGATGGATCTTAGTAAAATTTCTAATAACCTTTCTCCCCGTACAGTTGGTATTATTTCTGTTTTCCTCGTGTCTTTTGCCAATTTTTCTTCCATTGGTATTATTTCAGGTGCGGTAAAAGGACTAAACGAGGAACAAGGAAACGTTGTTGCAAGGTTTGGCCTTAAATTACTATATGGAGCTACTCTCGTTAGCATTTTATCTGCAATTATCGTAAGCATTATGTTGTAATTAGGTAAAATTTTATCATTTTCTTATCCCTATCTTTTGTACACAATAACGAATAGATGTCTTATAAAGTGAAACTTTACTCAGAGGGGGATAGCCCCCTCTGAGTATTAGCCTTCACCAATCGGGCTTTTACGGGCAGTTAACTCCCACCTAACTTCCTTGCATTCGCTGGACTTTGAGGTGGGAGTTTTACTGCCCGTTAATGCGGGATAAATAATCAAGACATCTATTTTTTATACATGTACAATCGCTTTTATTTAGCGTAAAATATTTTTTATGTGTTTGAATACACTTCTAAATGTATACACTTTGATAGTTTTAAAGGAGAAAAAATGATGAAATCCGACACGAACAACAATACGCGAGCCAAAAAAGGACGCTCAAAGAAAAAACGCTTACTTTGGTTCCTTCTTATTCCATTACTAATTGTAGCACTTGGAGCAGGAGGCTACTCCTTCCATATATACAGTAAAGCAAAGTCCGTCTTAAATAATGCTTATGCTGAACTAGGTCGAGGAGATAAGTCCAGTAAACGTGAAAAAGCTGTTAAACCTATGACCGACAACATTTCCGTACTAATTATGGGTGTTGATGAAAGTGATATTAGGGAAAAAGGCTACGGAAAAGCAACTCGAACAGATGCGTTATTACTTGCAACAATTAATAAAAACGATAAATCCGTTAAACTTGTAAGCATTCCACGTGACTCACGCGTCTACATTAAGTCACGTGATAAATACGATAAAATCACACATGCTCACGTATTCGGTGGTGTAGACAGCACAATTGATACGGTAGAGAACTTTTTAGATGTTCCAGTTGATTACTATGTAAAATTCAACTTTAAATCCTTTATCAAAATTGTTGATTCTCTTGGTGGTATTACTGTGGACGTTCCAGTTGAGTTCACAGAGCAAAATAGTAAAGATGAAGCAGATGCAATTCATCTTAAAAAAGGACGTCAACATTTAAATGGAGAAGAGGCATTGGCGCTAGCTAGAACTCGTCATATCGATAGTGATTATATGCGTGGCCAACGACAACAGCTTGTATTAGAGGCCATTGCTGAAAAGGCACTATCTCTTAATTCCATTAATAAAATCGGTGGCCTACTAGACGCTGTCGATAAAGATTTAAAAACCAATTTAACGTTTGATGATATGATGACAATTACAAAAAATTCAATGGATTCAAATTTAAAAATGGAAAAAATGCAAGTAGAAGGTACAGATAAATATATAGGTGGTATTTATTATTACGTTCCAAATGAAAAAAGCGTCGATACTATTTCAACTACCCTTCAAAAACATCTCGGTGTTACGAATAAAAATGAACATAAAAAATTATAATAAAAAGGCTGCTAGATCTTTCTAGACAGCCTTTTTATTTTATTTTTCAACATATTTTTCATACACATTGTGACAAGAAGTGACAATTATTACAGCAATGTAACATTTTTTATGAAAACATTACACACAGTGAAAATAATAGTATACTAGTACGTACATAATGTTATTTTCATCATTTTTATACAAAAAATGTAATACATATATTTATACATAAATTTCTGGGGGGAAATAAATGAAGCTAAGTAAAATACTGATCGGTTCTGCAATTGCTGGGGGCATATTACTTTGTGTAGGCGGTGTTGGGGGATATCAATATGTATCCAAATTAAATAATCAATTAAATACTACTGCATTACCAAATACTACATTTGAAGGTATTTCTCTCGATGGAAAAAATAAGAACGATATTCAAGCAATTATTAATCAAAAGGTAACTGAATTAGATCAAAAATCCCTTACCTACATATTCCAAAACGATAAACAAACTTACACATGGAAAGATTTAGGGATAAATTATAAAGAGAAAGATATTATTGACAAAATCTTTAAAGAACAAGAAGGAAACGTAATGAATCGTTACAAAATGCGGAAGCAAGCTGAAAACGGTGAATTAAAACGTGACTATAAATTAACACCACAATTAAATGCAACAGCTTATGAAACCTTTATAAAAGATAAATATAATGAAACATTAAAAAATCCTGTTAATGCGGAATTAAGTATTGAAGGCCCAACAGTAAATATTAGTCAAAGTCAAAACGGAGAAAAAATTGATAAAGGGAAGCTAAACGGTTTAACAAACGAAGCGATTACTACTGGTAAATCAGATGTTATATTGCCAGTTACATTCATAAAACCCGAACGTTCTACAGAAGACATACAGAAAATGGGTATTAAAGAAGTCATCGCTGAATATTCTACTCCAATGGCTGGCCGTAACGGAAATCAATCATTTAACGTAAATAAGTCAGCTAATACTTTAAGTGGGGTTATTGTCGCACCTGATGAAACATTTAGTTTTAACGGCCGCGTTGGCGTAACTGATGCTGCACATGGTTACAAATCTGCAGCAGTATATTCACAAGGTAAAGTAATACAAAGTGCAGGCGGAGGAGTTTGCCAAGTCAGTAGTACATTATACAGCGCAGCTTTAAGGGCAGATTTAGGTATTGTGTCTCGAAGCAATCATTCTATGCCGGTAAATTATTTACCACTTGGGCAAGATGCAGCAGTAGCAGATTATGGTCCAGATTTAAAATTTAAAAATAATACGGGCAATCATATTTATATTCAAGCATTTTCAAATGGAGGTAGTATTACTACACGCATTTTCGGTACAAATACTGGTAAAAATGTTGAAGTCTCTTCTCAAGTAATTAGTAGAAGTAGTGATAAAATAACAGCAGTTACGTATAAAAAAGTAACACAAAACGGGGAAGTAATATCAAATGGACAAATTTCAAAAAGCGTATATAAAAGCGCTCCAAAAGAATAGATAATATCCACCGAATAGCATAAAGAAAAAGGCGTGATTATATCACGCCTTTTTCTTTTGCAGTAATAGTAAAAAAGTTTCAAGATGGTCTTTCGTTTCTTCTAAAGACCACATACGATTGCCTTGCTTCGCAGCTAATACACACGCCTCTTCCCACGCGTTCTTTTTCTTCATATTTATTAATTCATCACGTAATTTCAAAACAATTTCTTCGTCTTCTTGTTCAATAAACTCTTCCATCACGCTTACTATTTCATCCTCATGAATACTTAACGTACAGTACGATTTAAGAAAGTATTGTAATGTCGTATACATAATGTACTCCCCCTTCTTATTTATCAGATGGATAAGAAGTAATAATCTTAAACCCTAATTCTCCTGACTTATCTCTCGCTAAAACAGTAACAGTTTTTACCAACTTGTCTTTTACACTCATATTTTTCTTTATTACCGTTTTTCCAACCGGGAATGAATGTGTTGTATTTAATACGAGACGAGCCTCTTTAGAATTTTTTAACCAGTCTTGAATTTCCTTATCATGCTGCTTCAAACTATCTTTTACAGCTTTCGTTGCTGTTTCCTTGTCATAGTATGTACTTGCTGCTGATACTTTATCTGTCTTCAAGCGATTCTTCAAATCTTCTTCTGATTTGCCTACATGTCTTTCAATCGTATGACCATTTTTAGGTGGTCCTTCCATTTCATCTAAAATATTATCACTAATTTTTTCTACTGATGTCGATTGATTCCCTGTTTGTTTCTCTGTTTTTTGTTCTTTTCCTGCACATCCACTTAAGATCAGCATTAGTGCCAATAAACTACTCAAGAAAAGACTGCTTATTCGTTTCATCATATCACCTCTTCCATGATTATTATCGTAACTTCACTAAAAGTCAATTTCACAACGAAAAAACCTATCAGTTTTCATTTTTTTCATCTATTTTCCTACACACTTTCACCAACACCCTATTTTCCGCCCCTCTTAATATATACCCCCTAAATTTTATAATTATTTCCCAAATGAAAATACCGATAATAAAATCATATAATCCTTTTAAACAAAGGGTTATTAAACTTTTTTGAAAATAACTTAAAATACCCCTATTTTTATATACCTAATACCCATATAAGGTATATAAATACCTTCTTATCAACATTTTCTACATTATGTAAATTTCCCCTTGCCTATACAATCGAAATATGGTGTAATGCAAAAAAAGATAAAGGATTTTAAACAATGGCTGAAACGATTCAAAATTTCTTAACAGAATACTATTCAATCGCAATTCCACTTAGTATCTTAATTAACATCATCATTAGTCTTTTAGGTGTTATTCCTAGCATCTTTTTAACCGCCATTAATATACAGCTCTTCGGTGTAACAAATGGTACAATCATCTCGATCGCAGGTGAGGCCTTAGGGGCTATTATCTCGTTTTATATTTACCGCATGGGCCTTCAAAAGTTCACTCACGATAAAGTAAATAAGTACCCAAAGGTAGAGCGTCTTCTTTATGTAGAAGGTAGAGAGGCCTTTCTACTCGTTCTATCGTTTCGATTGATACCTTTCATCCCATCAAGTATCGTGACTTTATTTGCAGCTCTAGGGAAAATGTCATTACTCTCCTTCAGTATTGCCAGTACAATAGGTAAAATACCGGCCTTATTGATTGAAGTATATTCGGCATACCAAGTCATGAACGGAACAAATGAAGCGAAGTGGATTGTGACAATCGCAGGTTGTATCGGATTATATTATTTGTGGAAAAAATGGAGAAAAAAATAAAGAAGGAGCATAGGCTCCTTCTTTATTTTTGAGGTATTTTATTAATAGCTATCCTTTAAATCCTTAGTTAATACCAACAGCACTAAATGATTGCTTAACCGCTGCTACTTCAGCAGAATTTGCACCATATAAGTCTGCAGCAGCTTGTACTGCACCAGCACGAGCTTGGCTAAATGTAGTAGATTGCGTGAAATACTGTGTATTTGCACGGTAGTAAATCGCACCTAATTTATCTTTACCGATACCAGTTACAGTTACACCAAAATGCGTACCGCCATTTGCTAATAAATAAGCTTGTTTATTAATAATGCCGCTGTTTGTATGAACGCCACCGTTATCACTTGAACCTGTGTAACGCTTAGAATAATGGTCTGGATCACCATATTTCGCTGGATCACTCATAGAGCGAAGCGCATCTCCTGCTTTACCAGGCGTGTAAATATCTTCACCAATCTCCCAATCTGGGTTACGGTTATCATAGAATTCTACTAAAGTACCAAAGATATCAGAAATCGCTTCATTTAATGCGCCTGATTCATTTTGATAAATTAAATTCGAGCTATTTTCCGTAACAGCATGCGTTAATTCGTGACCAATTACATCAATACCACCAGATAATGAAGTGAATGTTACACCATCACCATCTCCGTATACCATTTGTGAGCCATTCCAGAATGCATTATTATACTTACTTCCGTAATGAACTGTTGATTTTAATGGTGCTCCTGCATCATTAATAGAGTTTCTGTTAAATGTAGCTTTATAATAATCATATGTTCTACCTGCATAGTAATGAGCATCTACTGCCGCTGCATCATACGCTGCATTGAAAACATTATCCGCATCTGCCCATAATGTTCCTGGTAATGTTGAGCGGTTTTTCGCATCATATGTGAAAATCGTTGCCCCGCGCGTATTATCTTGTAAGTAGTAAGATGAACCAGATAATGTTGTATTAAGTGATTTCGTATCTCCTAATACACCTTTACCAGTTCCTACTTTATTTGTTCCTGTTACAGGTTTTACTACTGCTTTCGCATCCTGTTTAGGAGCCTCTTGCTTAACTGGTGACTTATCATCATTTGTCACATGATCAATTGTATTAAACTTATTTAATACTTTACCGCTGTCTGCTTCAATGAAATAGTAGTAGTTTCCTGGACTTGGATCTAAGAAGTTTAGATTTACAACGTATGCATATGTTGTTTCTTCACCATTTTGATATACATATAAGTCCGCTTTTGGTTCTACCTCATATTTCGGTGTCACACCTAAATCTTGCTGCGCGATTTCAATTGCTTTTGCGCCTTCAATCTTATTTTTATTTTTCAACTTTTCCTTTTTGTCTAAATCAGGTGCAACTGTTCCAGACAAAACTTTTAAAGAACCGTCTTTACTTACGTGAGCTACTTGAGTAGAACCCCATACAGGTACTCCTTCGTAAACTTGTTGCATACGTACTACTGTTGAATCAGTTACAGCATCTTTCTTCACTTGTTTCACTTTGAAAGAATCTTGCGCACTCTTTTCTCCTAGCTTGTAATCACCTTTTGCTGCGTTTAAGTAATCAAACACAACAGATTCTGCTTTCTTACCAGTTGCTTCAGTTAGATCACCAGAAATAAACTCAGGTGACTGCACCGTCTCATTGTACTTCTTCGTAGAGAGCACATTTTTAGAATCCGCAAACGCAGAGCCTGTCCCTCCAAAAGTTGTAACTGCCATTCCTGTCGCTAACACTAATGCTAAACTCTTCTTTTTCATATAACCTTCCCCCTAATAAAAAATTTTTTGAAAAAGAGTAGTTTCATATTAGCATTATGTTTCTACTATTAATATACTAAAAATTCAAATAATTATTTTCTCAAGTTTTGTAGAATTTTGAGGAACAAATATTGAAAAAAACCCCTTTCCGATTGGAAAGGGGTTTCTGTTAAGAATTTATTAATTCTACTACTTTTTCTCCTTGACCATAGATATCCGATGTCCAAGCATATTGCGGTTCCAATACCACTAATACAGCCACCAAAGCCAAAGCACCAATAATTATTTTTTTCATATTATTTTCCTCCCTTTTCTTCTAATAAATTAATTGCTAATTTATAGTAGTTATTACTTTCCTTAAATTCTAATAATTCCTCGTGATATCCTGCTAGTTCTAAATACACCATTTTTAATTCCTTTTTATTTTCTTCGCCTCTAAAAAACGGGATTGCCTCAACTTCTAAAAACTTTTTATAAACATCTTTTGTTTCAAAGTATTTATTCTTAAGCATTGAAAGTATATATAGCATACTTTTATACTTTTCATCCCTCTTGGCGACATCTATCCCTTTATCAATCCAATCTTTCGCTTCTTCAAATTCTTTTAATTCAATACACTGCAAAGCAATCTCATATACTGCATCAATATAATTTAAATCCTCTTCCTTTTTGTACTTTAGGCATTGTAAATAATAATCTTTAGCTTTTGCATAATCTTTTAAGTTATAGTACAAGAAGCCTAAATTATTTAAAGCAATAGCTGTTATGCTTTCTTTATCGGCAAAAGAATTTGCTTCCCTCAAAATATTATTATAAATAGATAGCGCTTCATTATATTGTTTTTTTTGTATATAACTCAACGCAATAAGTAACTGGCAGTTTATCACATAACGGAATTTATATTCATTCTTAAATCCTTCCATTGCTACATTAGCAAAATGTAAAGTCATATGCTCAACTTCCAATTCATTATAAACAAGAGCTAAATTGAAATATATTCCATTTTCATGATAACCTTGTTCCTTTGCCATTACTTCTGTTCGAGTCAAATACTCCAATGCCTTCTTATATTTATGTTGTAAAAAATAATATAACCCTTTGCTATACGTATATAATAATTTTTGGAATGGTGAATACTTTTTGTACATCTTCTTTAAGCTCTCTAACTCTTCTTCGACAGCAGGAAAATCCCTTTTCATAATTAAATAACGTGTATACAGTAGTTTATAATAATTTATAATTTCAAAATCCAACACATGCTTCATTTCACCTTGCAACTCTTCATATATACGTTCTACTTGTTGCTTGTCCAAATGAACTAGTGCATTCAACCATTCATCCAGCTTCCCCTTCACATCTTCTTCTACATCTCTCAAATCCGTCACGGCAATTTCCAGTCTTGTGCAGAGCAATTGTAGAATTTCTTCTGATGCTTCGATCTTTCCATTTTCGATCTTACTTAAGTATGAGACAGAACAAATGCCCTGACATAGTTCTTCTTGTGTCATTTTTTGCTGGAGCCGTTTGTAAAAGACTTGTTTGCCTATTTTTTCTAATGTTTGTTGCATTGTCCTCCTCCATTCTCATTACCCCATTACTCTAATAATACATAAAATCGAGAGAAATATAAATTGATAAATGTTAATTTTCTAAAAAATATGCATAATTTCATTTTTTTCTCTCTTGACTTCACATCAATATCTCTTCTTTGCTACGAATGATGAAAAATTGGTATACTATAACCAAATTATGGAGGTGTTCTCGCGATGACTCATTATAAAGACGATAGTTATGCCTTACATACAGACCTATATCAAATCAACATGGCTTATACATATTGGAAAGATGGTATTCATAATCGCCGTTCTGTTTTTGATTTATATTTTCGAAAGCTTCCATTTGAGAATGGCTACGCTGTTTTTGCTGGCCTTGAGAAAATTGTAGAGTACATAGAAAATTTCAGTTTTACTGAAAGCGATATCGCTTATTTAGCAGAATTACAATTTGAAGAAGAATTCCTTCATTATTTACAAAATATGAAATTCACTGGGACGATTCGCAGTATGCAAGAAGGTGAAGTTGTATTTAATAACGAGCCTTTATTACGTGTTGATGCACCACTCGGTGAAGCACAAATTATTGAAACCGCCCTCTTAAATATTGTGAATTACCAAACATTAATTGCAACAAAAGCTGCTCGTATGAAACATGCTGCAAGTAATGATGAGCTTTTAGAGTTCGGCACAAGACGTGCCCATGAGTTCGATGCTGCCCTTTGGGGGACACGCGCTGCCTTTATTGGTGGTTTCTCCTCTACAAGCAACGTTCGTGCCGGAAAACGCTTCGGGATCCCTGTAGCTGGCACACATGCGCACTCTTTCGTTCAAGCATATCGCGATGAATACGTCGCATTTAAGAAATACGCTGAAACTCATAGAAAGTGCGTCTTTCTCGTTGATACATATGACACATTAAAATCTGGTGTTCCAAATGCGATTCGCGTCGCAAAAGAATTTGGAGATCGTATTGATTTCTATGGCATTCGTCTTGATAGTGGTGATATGGCTTATTTATCTAAAAAGGCAAGAAAACTACTAGATGAAGCAGGATTTACAAATACAAAAATTATCGCTTCTAGCGATTTAGATGAATACACAATTATGCACCTTAAATCTCAAGGGGCAAAAATTGACGTATGGGGCGTTGGGACAAAATTAATTACGTCCTTTGAGCAACCTGCATTAGGAGCTGTTTACAAACTAGTTGCGATTGAAGATACTGACGGAAAATTAAATGATACGATTAAAATTTCATCTAACCCTGAAAAAATTACCACTCCAGGACTGAAACGAATTTATCGTATTATCAATCGTGTTAACGATCATGCAGAAGGTGATTATATTGCGTTAGATTCTGAAGAACCTGGAAAAGAAGAGCGCTTAAAAATGTTCCATCCAGTTCACACATATATAAGTAAATTCGTAACAAACTTTGAAGCCCGTGAACTGCATAAAGACATTTTCGTTAACGGTGAAAGAACATATGAACTACCAAGTATATTAGATATTCAACAATATAGTGCACAGAGTCTCGCTCTATTTTGGGAAGAATACATGCGAACTTTAAATCCCGAAGAATATCCTGTCGATTTAAGCCAAGAATGTTGGGATCATAAAATGAATTACATCCAAACTGTTCGAGAACAAGTTGAAAAAAACATACAAAAGTAAACAGAGAAGTTTCTCCTTCTCTGTTTTTTCAATACTATATGGATATTCGTAAAAATATATTAAAATAATAAGACGAATGTGTTTTATTTGTAAATTTTAATATTGCACTATTTAAAAGTAAAATAATATTTGATATTATTTTATTAAATCAATTTCAACAAAATCACTAATAAAAAAGAGGACGCAGGTTGCGTCCTCTTTTTTATAAATCTTTCACTCGTAATACACGCATTGCATTTAACACTGCAAGTAGTGTCACACCAACATCTGAGAAAACAGCTTCCCACATTGTTGCAATACCAAAGGCACCAAGTAATAGAACAATCCCTTTTACACCTAAAGCAAAGATGATATTTTGCCACACTATACTTCTTGTGCGTTTTGCAATTTTTACAGCTGTCGCAATTTTTGAAGGCTCATCAGTCATAATAACGATGTCTGCCGCTTCAATTGCTGCATCTGACCCTAAACCACCCATCGCAATACCAACGTCTGCACGGGCTAATACTGGTGTATCGTTAATACCGTCACCAACGAAGGCAATTTTTTCTTTTCCGTGCTTCGCTGCATCAATTTTTTCAATCTCTTCTACTTTTTGTTGCGGTAGTAATTCCGCATGAACTTCATCTAAGCCCAATTCTTTACCGACAGCTTCACCAACTGTTTTTGCATCACCAGTTAACATTACTGTCTTTTTAATACCTAGTTCTTTTAACTGTTGAATCGCTTGTTTTGAATCCTCTTTTACCTCATCAGAGATAACAATATAACCTGCATATTTTCCATCTACAGCAACGTGAACTAATGTACCTACTGTTTCTGGTTGTTTAAATTCAATATTTTCTTTTCTCATTAATTTTGCATTACCTGCAAAAATTTCTTTTCCTTGTACTTTCACGACTGTACCGTGACCAGAAATTTCGTTATAATCATCGATTATTTTTTCATCGATTGATTTTCCATATGCCTTTCGAATAGATTGGGCAATCGGATGGTTAGAATACACTTCAGCAAATGCCGCATACTCTAATAGCTCTTCACTTGTAGTACCTTCGCTCGGTTCCATTTTTGTAACTTTGAAAACACCTTTTGTTAATGTTCCTGTTTTGTCAAAAACAATATATTTCACATCATTTAAAGCTTCTAAATAGTTACTACCTTTTACTAACACACCACTTTTAGATGCACCACCGATACCTCCAAAGAATCCAAGAGGAATGGATACAACTAACGCACATGGACAAGAGATTACTAAGAACACTAAAGCTCTATAAATCCATTCAGAGAATGTAGCTCCTTCTAAAATAAGCGGTGGAATAAACGCCATGATCGCCGCTGTAATAACTACAACTGGAGTGTAGTAACGCGCAAACTTCGTAATAAAGTTTTCTGTTGGTGCTTTTTTACTGCTTGCATTTTGAACTAAATCTAAAATTTTCGATACAGTTGATTCACCGAATTCTTTTGTAACTTCAATTGTTAATACACCGTTTTGGTTCACAAAGCCACTTAATACATCATTTCCAACTTCAACTTCACGTGGTACAGATTCACCAGTTAATGCTGAAGTATCTACCATTGATGTTCCTTCAATTACTTTTCCGTCTAATGGTACTTTCTCACCTGGCTTAACGATAATATAATCGCCAATTTGTACATCTTCTGGCGATACTTGTTTCGTTTCATTCCCAACCTTTACATTCGCATAATCAGGACGAATATCCATTAATGAAGTAATTGATTTTCGAGAGCGGTTTACCGCAATGCTTTGGAATAGTTCTCCTACTTGATAAAATAGCATTACTGCTACAGCTTCTGAATATTGCTGAATTGCAAAAGCTCCTACAGTTGCAATTGCCATTAAGAAGTTTTCATCAAATACTTGGCCACGAGTTATGTTTCTTACCGCTCTCCAAACGATATCTCCACCTATTAATAAATAAGCAAGGACGAATAACGGAATTGTTACCATTTGTGGTAAGCCCGCTAATGCAGCAATTGCTGTCAAAATTCCGCCGACCACTAATCTCCCTACCATCTTTTTCACGTTTGCTTCACCATGATCGTGACTATGTCCGTGTTCATGACCGTTCTTCTCTTCACGAACAACTTTCACATCTGGCTCTAACTTTTGAACGACATTTGTTATATTTACTACAGTCGCTTCTAGTTCTCTTTTATTCGCAATTTCTACTCGTAGTTTCTTCGATACGAAATCAACAGTTGCTTCTGAGACAGCTGGCATTTCCTTAACTTTATTTTCAATTTTCATTGCACAGTTCGCGCAATCTAAACCTTCTAATATAAATACTTCTTTAGCAATTTTATTTTTTTGTTCTTCTTGCACTTTAATATGCGGTTCTAATTTTGTAACGAGTTGTTTTGCTTCCGTAACAACTTCGTTTTCTTTATTTTGTGCTGTTTCTAAGATCATTGTCTTTGTTGCGAAGTTTACAGAGCAAGAATTTACTCCTTCTATATTCCCAACACCTTTTTCAATTTTCATTGCACAGTTCGCACAATCTAAACCTTCTAACATCAGTTTCTTTTTCACTAATGCTTCAGCCATCGTTCTCCCTCCTCGCGTTCTTTTTATTCTTCTTCGTTTACGTGCTCAAACGCTTGCTCGAAGATATGAATTACGTGCTGGTCAGCTAACGAATAATAAACAACCTTTCCTTCTTTACGATTCTTTACAAGTTTCGCTTGCTTTACCACACGAAGCTGATGCGAAATAGATGATTGTGTCATTCCTAATAAATAAGCTAAATCACAAACGCACATTTCAGCTTCAAATAGCGCATGTAATATTCTCGTACGTGTACGGTCACCTAATACTTTAAATAGTTCTGCTACTTTACTTAAACTTTCATCAGTTGGAATTGTTTGTTTTACTTGCTCAACAACTTCTTCATGAATTATTGTTTGAGAACATGTCTCTTGTGGTGTTTCCACTTTATTTCCAGCCATTATAGCTCACCTCTTTAATTGAACATATGAACAATCATTCATATATCTTATACTCTTATTATATGAGCGCCTACTCATATGTGTCAATGAAATCTGAATTTTTTTATGAACATTCCGTTCACATTTTAGTAAGGCATATACATATTTTCCGCATCCTCTATATTCTCATACAAAAAAGGATGTACAATTCGCACACCCCTTTTTACTTACTTTTTATTTTTCACCGCATCCACAATTAAAGAAACAAATCCTAACTGATTATCCCGATTTCTATGGTCAAAACGTTTCGATCGATAAATAAATCCATCTTTCTCATTCCAATCATTATAGTGAAACTTACCATTCTCATCACAGTATTCTAAGAGCCTCACTTGAAAACCTGCTGATTCAAACATGGACGTGATTGTTTTATAGTTATGAACAATTTTATGGCTTGCTGCTGGATGCTCTAATGGACCAGGTCCACCTATTTGTACACCCTGCTGATATTCTTCATCTGGAAAAAATCCATCTGGTACTGCACAACGAATATATCCATTCTCCATTAAAAACTCATAACAAATTTTTGCAGCTTCAATTCCTTCTTCGTACGATAAATGCTCCCATACATGTTCCGCTAAAATTGCTGATAAAGAATTGGGTTTCACTTTATCAAGCCAAGTTTCTCTTCGCAATAAATTTAATTCTTCTTCATTCGTATGTAACCAACCAGGATTATTATTATACCCCTCTGCTCCAACAACAACTTTCGTTTCTCGCATTTTGCTCCCACCCTTTTTTCATATTCCGACATAAAAATTCGATAAAGTTACCTTTCTTTCCTTTTTTATCCAAAAGAAAAACCTTGCGCGCTCCCTAGACGCACAAGGCTTACTATTTTATATCCCTTTAATTAGCTTGATCTAAATTATCCTGCGAACTTCCATCGTCTTTTAAATGACTATGTTTTTTCGAATAAACAAAGTATACAACTACTCCAATCGCTAACCAAATACCAAAGTATATCCATGTTGTTAACGGTAAATTTACCATTAAGAATAGACAACATGCAATTGAAATAATCGGTAAGATCGGTACAAGTGGTACCATAAATCCACGTTGTAATTTCGGATGCGTTTTACGAAGAATGATAACAGTTACACCAACCATGGCGAATGTTAATAACGCTCCAATATTCGCTAAATTCGACAATTCTTTTAAATCGATAAATCCAGCAATTAAAGCACTACCAATTCCTGTTAACCAAACTGAAAATGTTGGCGCTTCAGTCTTCTTGTTAATTTTCGCAAAAGATTTTGGTAATAAACCGTCACGACTCATTGCGAAGAATACACGTGTTGTCGCATAAATGTAAGCGAAAATTACAGCCATAATACCGATTACAGCTCCAATAGCAATTACACCAGCCACTTTATCTTGTCCTACAACTTCTAACACATATGCCATAGCTTCAGGTACATCTAATTCCTTATAAGAAACCATGCCTGTCATAACAAGACAAACTACAACATAAATGATTGTACAAATAACTAACGAAGCAATAATACCAATTGGTAGATCACGTTGCGGATTTTTTACTTCTTCAGCAGAAGTTGCTAATGCATCAAATCCTAAGAAAGCAAAGAATACTGCTGCTCCCCCTGCGAACACTCCACTTAAACCGTAAGGTGCAAATGGTATCCAGTTTTCTGGTTTCACGTAGAATACACCAACTGCAATGAATAAAACAACAATACCAATTTTAATTAATACCATTATGTTATTCACACGCTTACTTTCTTTCGTACCTCGTGATAATAACCAAGTTATCACTAACGTAACGATAACTGCTGGTAAGTTTACCATACCACCTTGCGCTGGAATTGTTAGCAACGCTTTCGGAATTTCAAGTCCCAGTCCACTCACTAAATTATTGAAATAACCAGTCCATCCGCCAGCTACTGCGGCAGTCGTTACGACATATACGGATAGTAATGTCCATCCCATTAAATGAGCAACAAACTCACCAATTGTTGCATACGAATATGTGTACACACTACCTGAAACAGGAAGTGTAGATGCAACTTCTGCATAACATAATGCTGCAAATCCACAAACAATTGCTGCAATCATAAATGAAAAAATAACTGCTGGACCAGCATCTCTTGCTGCTACTAATCCAGTTAATACTAGAACTCCTGTACCAATTATCGCACCAATCCCTAGCATTGTTAGGTCAAATGCCCCTAGCGTTTTCGTCAAAGTTTTACTTTTACTTTCCCCTAACAATTGCGTAACGGATTTCTTTTTAAATAGGTTGGCCACGATGTATGCCCCCTTTTACTAAGAAGAGCTAAGAGGTATTATCTCTTAGCTCTTATCATGTTGTATTATATATTGTTCGATTTTGTTTTGTATAATGCTTCTATTAGCAAGATACTGTTTCTGCTTCTAATAATTCTTTAGCACCTTTGTACTCTACACCGTGAGCTTCTGCAACTGCTTCAAATGTTACATAGCCATCTAATGTGTTAATACCTTTTAGTAATGCAGAGTTGCCTAGGCAAGCTTCTTTGTAGCCTTTGTTAGCAATTTGTACTGCATATGGTACTGTTACGTTTGTTAATGCAAGAGTTGATGTACGTGGAACCGCACCTGGCATGTTTGCAACTGCATAATGAACAACGCCGTGTTTTTCGTAAGTTGGGTTATCATGAGTTGTAATACGGTCAGTTGTTTCGAAAATACCACCTTGGTCAATCGCGATATCTACAACAACAGAACCTGGTTCCATTGATTTAATCATTTCTTCTGTTACAAGTTTTGGCGCTTTTGCACCTGGGATTAATACTGCACCGATTACAAGATCAGACTCTTTTACAGCTTCTGCAATATTGTAAGGATTAGACATTAAAGTTTTTACTTGGTTTCCGAAAATGTCATCTAATTGACGAAGACGTTCTGCACTTAAGTCGATGATTGTTACATCCGCACCTAGTCCAACTGCAATTTTAGCAGCATTTGTACCAGCTTGTCCACCACCGATGATTGTTACTTTACCACGTTTAACTCCTGGAACACCTGCAAGTAAGATACCTTTACCGCCTTTGTTTTTCTCAAGGAATTGCGCACCAATTTGTGCAGCCATACGACCAGCTACTTCACTCATAGGTGCAAGTAATGGTAGAGAACGGTTTTCTAATTGTACTGTTTCGTATGCAATCGCAACAACTTTCTTCTCAATTAACGCTTTTGTTAATTCTGGCTCTGGAGCTAAGTGTAAGTATGTGAATAAGATTAAGCCTTCACTGAAGTGTTTGTATTCGCTTTCAATTGGTTCTTTAACTTTCATAACCATTTCCATGTTCCAAGCTTCTTCAGCTGTATCAACAATTTTTGCTCCCGCTTCAACATACTGAGCGTCTGTGAAACCAGATCCTAAACCTGCACCCTTTTGAATGAATACTTCGTGATTGTTACGAATTAAATGTACAACACCTGCTGGTGTCATTGCCACACGGTTTTCGTTGTTTTTAATTTCTGCTGGTACCCCAATACGCATAATGAAATGCCCCCTTATAATTAACAGAAAAAAGAGATTCTTTTTTCTTTTTGTAATAATTAATAACTTATGTCCTTATTCTAGCATAACTTAAAAGTTATGAAAACGCTAACATATCATTTTTCTAAAGTTTATATATTTAGAATAGTGTAAATATATAAAACATTGATTCTATTAGGGGTTTCGTGACATTCCATTATCTTTCACTCAATTTTTATTATACTTCTTCAAAATAAACAGTAATCATTTATTATTTGACAATAATGTAACAATGTAAAAAACTAAGTGATAACGTATACATATACAGTTATTACTTTACTTAATACTTTAGAGATATATTCTTTTCACAAAAAAACAGCTGCTAGCATTTAGCTAGCAGCTGGGTAACTTATAAATAATTTTAAAAACAAATCATCTGTCGTTTCAGTAATTTTATCAAACAGATCACTTTCTTCCGCTTCTTGCTCTTTTAACATCTTAATTGTTTCACGTGCATCTTCAGGGTAATCAGTTATGATACCATCTACGTTTAACTTATAATATGCCTTTAAATTTTCCATATCATTTACTGTCCATACGTAAATTGGTTTGTTTAACTTCCTTGCTTCTTTTACTAATTTCTTATTTAACATATATTCTTCTGCTACGTAAAAGTCAGCCTTCACATTCTTTAAGTTAGCTCTACTTGCATACAATATATACCCTACTTTTATATCTGGATTTGCACGCTTAAACTCTTTAATAAGCGGATAGTGTAACGTTTGAATTACACATTGCTTCTCAAATTCATTATCTTTAATCGTTTTTAAGACTTTGTTTACAAAGTCTTTTTCGCCCCCATGAAGCTTCACTTCTATATTAAGTTTGATTTTGCCATTTGCTAGCTTAATGATTTCATCAAGTGTACTTATTTGTCCTGAAAGTCCATCTTGACTAAGGGTAAGCTGCCTTAACTCAGCCATCGTTAAATCTGACACATGCACATTTGCATTTGCGAGACGTTTCAGCTTCAAATCATGTATAACCGCTAGTTCACCGTCTTTCGTTTGTAATACATCTATTTCAGCGTAGTCTGCTTTTGCATCAATAGCACCTTGCACAGCTTCTTTCGTATTTTCTACGCCTTTTGATATATACCCACGGTGCGCCATAATAATTGGTTCTTTATACGAATTTGAAATAAACGTTACAATGAAGGCAACAACCATTCCGGCAGTAATAATCCCCACAATATATACGCCAATAAATTTCCAGCGATGTTTTTGGAAGAAACATTTATCTGCTTTCGTTTTCGAATAATCTAATCCTTCTTCTAATAAAACATCTTCAACCGGTACCTTTTGTAAGTATAATCGCGTAATCGCCATAATATAAAATGGCGTCACGATAAAACTAAATAAATACAACGTACTCGTTAAAAATACAGAAATCGTTGATTCAGCTAATAATGCAAATGTTCCTTTCGGGTTTGTAAATTCATAAACACCCCATAGGCACAATAAATATATTCCCAAAAATACGACATATACAATTCCAATTGAAATAAAAAATCCTACTAAAAAGAGTAGTACTTTAAAAAAGCTTTCCTTTACTAAATTTGCACTTTTACGTGCTGCCACGCGAAATGATTTTTGCTCTAAAACAACAATAGGTAGAACGAAAATCCATCGAAGATTCAAATACGCGACTACAGCAAAGAACGTGTAATAACCAACTTGCCCCATCGTTGTCTTAAACAGTTCTCCTGTAATAAAGTTAGGAATTTGAATTTGCGGGATTAATGCCGTTTCATATCCCATATTTAAAAGAGGCAACAATACGACAGCATATAAAATAAATCCTGGTAAGCAATATGTGAAAAGAGTAGGTAAATACGTTACCGTTTTATATAAAATCGGACGTAATTTCACCTTCTGTCTTTTATGAGCGAAATACGAAATAATAATAAGCACCGCAAATTCTGTAAAGATAAGAAACAGTGCTAACAATGACAAAATTACGATTGCTAAGATGCCATAAGGCGTCTTTAAAAACGCTAATAATTCATCATTTGTCGCATTTGCATAACCACCAAAATACAATAACTTATTAAAAATGATTCCAAATAGTGGAACAAACACAATCGCTGCTAATAATTTATAAGCAAGTTGAAAAGTTAATACATTCCAAAAAGCAAATTTAACTGTTTGAAAGGAATGTCTCATTACTCCTGGTATAGATAGTTTTTTACGGTGTTGCATATATTCCTCCAAATTCTAAAACGGTATTTGAGATGGATTCCACATTTCCAGTTCTAATCCATCTTTTTAATAATAATAATATATTCCGCTTAACATGAACACTCTTATACATATAATGAAAAAAGTGATGGCTACTTCCCATCACTTTTTCATTTATTCTATTTTTTCTCTAACCCTTGTCCAAATGCTTTCAAGAAGCTAAAACCGAATGTAATAGCTCTATTGATATCTGGATCTTTTAATACTTTAAAGAAATCCATCACTTT
Organism: Bacillus sp. FG16; assembly: GCF_057809515.1. Classification (NCBI taxonomy): domain Bacteria; kingdom Bacillati; phylum Bacillota; class Bacilli; order Caryophanales; family Bacillaceae; genus Bacillus; species Bacillus sp. FG16. The sequence goes on along the minus strand of NZ_JBMDKC010000053.1, from coordinate 20,845 downwards.
TGTTTTTTTACCACTATTTAATTCGTCTGTTGCAAATTGCAATCCTGTAACTAAACTTGACGTAATTTGCTTCGTTATTTCTGGGTCAACTGAAGATAACGCTTCTCCTGCCCCCATCATATTGTTTAACGCATTTTTAACGGGTTCACGATTTAATTGCTCCACAGCGATTTTTGAAACATCTTCCTTCGCAGCAAGTAAACTAATTGCCGCATCTAATATACCAGCCTTCTGCAACTGTGCTAAAAGCTGCATCGTTTCTTCTACTGCTTCACGATTATTAGATAGCTCATTTAGAAGTTCATCTGCTACTTGCTGTTTCTGTTCTTCCTCTGTTACAACTTTCTTTTTAATTACAGTAATTTCTTTCGCCACTATCTCCGCCCCCTAGTCCACAAGTGATACGTATTGTTTTCTTTGCCATTTTTGCTGGATTTCAACACCGTTTTGCGGATTACGCTTTTTATCTCTCGGGTTTGAAGATGGTAACGGACGATTCCCTTTTTCACGTAGTACACGCATCTTTACCATCGTTTGTTTGTACGCTGGTGTACACGTATAAAGATCTGTCGCCGTTCCAGTTAAAATATTGATTGCCTCTTCATTTACCGTTGCATGCATCGGTAAATATAGCTCTTTCCCCGTTACACGATCTGTAACAAGTGCCTGTACTTTAATTTTCCCAAATGGTGATGCTAATTCTACAAGACCACCATCTTTCACATTGCGCTCTAGGGCGAGTTCAGGCGAGATTTCAACGAACACTTCAGATACTTTAGATAAAATACCAGCCGATTTATTCGTCATATTCCCTTCATGGAAATGTTCTAACATACGACCATTATTTAAAAGTAAATCATACTCATCTGGCGCTACAACTGGTGGTACCCATTCATCTAATGATAGACGAGCTAGTTTATCTGGGAAGTTAAATCCGTCCACATATAATAGTGGTGTATCGCTACCATCATGGCTACCCCAACATAAACTATTCCATCCTTCTAAACGATCGTATGTCGCCTGAGAATATAAAGGTGCAAGCGATGCAATTTCATCCATGATTTCACTTGGACTTTCATAATTCCAGTCCCCGCCAAGTGCACGAGCTACTTTTTGTAAAATCCACCAGTCTGGCTTTGAATCACCAAGCGGCTTCAATACTTCATATAATCTTTGAATACGGCGCTCTGTATTCGTAAATGTTCCCTCTTTTTCTAAGCTTGGTGCTGCCGGTAAAATAACATCAGCAAAACGAGCTGTTTTCGACAAGAACATATCTTGAACAACAAGGAAATCTAAATTCGCTAAAATATGTTGTACATGGTTGGCATTCGAATCTACTAAAGCCATTTCTTCACCCATAACATACATACCACGCAGTTTTCCTTCATCTGCCGCAAGTAACATTGCAATATTATTTAACCCTGGTGCTTTCGGAATTGTAGTACCGTATGCAGTTTCAAATTTCGCACGGAGCGCATCATCTGAAACTGCTTGGTAACCTGGAAGCCAGTTTGGTAATGTTGCCATATCACAAGCACCTTGTACGTTATTATGTCCGCGTAATGGGTATGCTCCTGCACCAGGACGACGATAGTTACCCGTAACAAGCAATAGATTTGAAATTGCTGCTGAAGTTGTACTTCCTCCAGTATTTTGAGTTACACCCATTCCCCAAAGTACACAAGTACCATCTGCTTCATATACCATACGAGCCATTTCTTTCAGATTTTCTTTCGAAATCCCCGTAATTTCTTCTGTATAATCAAGCGTATACTTTTCTACCATTTTGCTATATTCATCAAAATTCTTCACATTTTCAGCTATGAACTTTTTATCGTGCCAATCTTGATCAATAATATATTTCGTAATACCAGCGAGCCATACGTAATCAGTTCCTTGGCGCGGATGAATGAATAAATCCGCACGCTCTGCCATTTCATGTTTACGAAGGTCCGCCACAATTAATTTTTGGTCATGTAATTTATGAGCACGTTTTACACGAGTTGCAAGTACAGGATGTCCTTCTGTTGGATTTGCTCCAACGATAATGACAAGGCCGGCTTCCGCAATATCTTTCACTGTTCCAGCGTCCCCGCCCATACCGACAGTTTTAAATAAACCATCTGTTGCTGGAGATTGACAATAACGGGAACAGTTGTCTACATTATTCGTTCCATATATTTGACGGGCTAGTTTTTGCATAAGATAATTTTCTTCATTCGTTACTTTCGAAGAGGAAATAAACCCAAATGCATCACTGCCATATTCTGATTTAATATGCTGCATATTGGATGCAACAACTTCAAGAGCCTCTTCCCATGAAGCTTCAACAAACATATCTCCTTGGCGAATTAATGGCTTTGTAATTCGATCTTCACTGTTTACAAAATCCCATCCAAATTTGCCTTTTACACATGTGGAAATACCGTTAACCGGCGCATCTGAAACAGGCTGTACTTTCAAAATGTGGCGGTCTTTCGTCCATACTTCAAATGAACAACCTACACCACAAAATGTACAAACTGTTTTTGTTTTATTCACTTTCGTCTTACGCATCGCAGCCTCTACTTCTGAAACTGCTAAAATACTACTATATCCAGGCTCTACATCCTTTACAAAATCAATCATCGGATCTAACACATCCGGTTTCAATCCAGTCATGAATCCAGCTTCACCCAACATTGTTTTTTCCATTAACGCATTACATGGACATACTGTTACACACTGTCCACAACTTACACAAGACGAGTCATTTATACTTACACCATTGTCCCAAATAACACGTGGACGGTCTAAGCTCCAATCAATCGATATAGTTTCATTCACTTGTAAGTTTTGACATACTTCTACACACTGCCCACAAGCAATACATTGATTTGGATCATATCGATAAAATGGATGTGACATATCCACTTCACACGCACTTACTTTCGGCTCATACGGATATTTCTGTTCCTCAATCCCCATCATATGTACTGTATTGTGGACTTTACAGTTACCATTATTGTTATCACAAACGGTACAATACAATAAATGATTCTCTAATATTCGATCCATTGCCTCAGTCTGTGCCTCTTTTGCACGCCGGGACTGTCTTTCGATATGCATACCGTTCTCTAATTTTGTTGAACAAGCACGCAATAACTTTCCATTTACTTCTACAATACACGTATCACAAGTTTGAATTGGATCTACTTCTGGTACATGACAAATTTGAGGATGTTCCAAATTACTCTCGTTAAATAATTGTAGTATCGTCTTTTCACCTGATGCAGAAAATTCTTTACCATCGACGGTTACACGGACTGTCTGTTCTGCCATAGTTTCCCCTCTCCTTACAACCAACTGTACAACACAATTATGAATCCGTTTTCAAAATCGCATTACTGTACATATTTTTGAAACGCTCTACCCAAATACTTTCTTATGAAGTCGATTCTAGATGTTATAAGGTATAACTACGAAAGCTTGAAAATATCACTATTCTACAGTTCTATTATATCGTACATATACAATAATAACCAAAATAATCTGTGATCTTCTTGCTAATAGGTGTTTTTATTTTTCCCATTGTTTTATGATAAATGTGGGAGAGAAATACATATAAAAGGGGAATTAAATATGGGGCCTACGCAAGAGACTTATACAATTGTACGCTATCAATCTGGTACATTTTCAAAACAACTTGATGAGATTGTTACAGAATCTCCTATTACTATTAAATTGAATGGTGAAGAATATGTAACAGTCGTATGCACACCAAATTATATTGAAGATATGGTAATTGGTTTTTTAATTTCTGAGGGGATTATTTCTTCCTATAAAGATGTCGAAGAACTATGGGTTCAAAAGGATAACGGAATTGTCCATGTAAAATCATCAAAAGTGAATCCGCTCTATCAAACTTTATATAATAAACGATACATCACTTCTTGCTGCGGAAAAGGTAGACAAGGTTTTATTTTCGTAAACGACGCAGCAAAAGCAAAAGACTTACATGATATACATGTAAAAATTACTCCTGAAGAATGCTTTCACTTAATGAATACCTTGCAACAATCTTCTACTACATTTCGCCAAACTGGCGGTGTTCACAATACCGCGCTATGTGATCGAAACAATATCCTCCTATCAAGAATGGATATTGGAAGACATAATGCATTAGATAAAATATATGGTCATTGTTTGCGTAACGATATATCCATTAAAGGAAAAATCATCGCATTTAGCGGACGTATTTCATCTGAAATTTTACTCAAAGTTTCAAAAATCGGATGTGAAATTGTTCTATCTAAATCCGCTCCAACAAAACTGGCATTGCAGCTTGCACATGATTTAGGCATTACAGTTGTAGGGTTTATTAGAAATGAATCTTGTAATATTTACACACATCCAATACGAATTGATGGCTATCAATCCAATGTTTAAAAAATAACTCCTCAATTGAGGAGTTATTTTAGTTATAAAAATGTAATATATTAAACACTTGAATAGTTAATAAAGTTAATATATAATTTCATTACACAATTAAAACAAAACATTGTAGCATATATCTTTTCATTCTTTTACAAATTAAAAGAGAATACTAACAAAAAACACATACTCAATCTTATAAAAAGTAATGGATTTATTTGAAATCCACCAGGGAGGTTACAACTATGGAAATTCGCTTATTAACAACAGAGGACGCAGAAATATATTTAAAAGTTTGTATGGAAGGTTTAACGAAGAATCCGGAAGCTTTTAGCTCTTCTTATGAAGATGTTCTTAAACATGAAGATCCTGTGGCTGCTATGGCTAAACGATTAAGCAATCCGGATAAGTATACTCTAGGTGTCTTCAAAGATAATGATTTAATTGGTATCGCTACTTTAGAAACAAAACCATTTATTAAACAAGAACATAAAGCAAAAATTGGCTCCGTTTTTGTTTCTCCAAAAGCACGTAGTCTCGGAGCAGGACGAGCTCTAATTAAAGCAATTATTGAAAATGCCAATAAATTACATGTAGAACAACTCATGCTCGATGTTGTAGTTGGTAACGTTGGTGCCAAAAAACTATATGAGTCATTAGGTTTCCAAACTTACGGCGTACAAGAGCGTTCATTAAAACATAACGGTCAATATTGGGACGAGGAACATATGGTTCTGTTCTTAAATGATTAATACTTCAATATAAAGTGAAACTTTACTCGGTGGAAGATTTTTCCACCCCTCACTGAGTATTAGTTGAACCAATCGGACTTTTACGGGCAGTTACTGCCCACAAACAGCGGGGTAGTTTTCAAAAAGCATCTTTCTTAATAAGAAAGATGCTTTTTTTCATTACAACAATGTAATCTTCATGTCACCTTTATCGATCGTACCAATCCTTACCATTCATTATACTAAAAATATAAAATGAAACTTTACTCAGTGTGGAACCCCCTCTCACACTGATCGCATGTACTTGATATGTAGAGGAGAATGTGACATGAAACAAAACAAACGAGCTATGCTTTTAATATTTACTACAGCAATTATAACTTCTGGATTAGCAATTTTACCTTGGTTTATTATATGAACACTCCCCCTAACAACGAAAAAAGCTGATTGCTTCTTTAAGAAGCAATCAGCTTTTTTATATTATAAAATCCCCAAAATTTTATTTACGCAACTTATAATAATAACCATAGATACGGCAACACACATTACAACCGTATTACGATCTTGCTTTTCTTTTTTTGAAATTTCTTCTTTTGAATTCATGTGTATGATCTCCTTTTAAAAAAAGTGTGAGATAGGAAATTTTTCTTATCCGATGCGAGGTGAATACGAAAACCCTCTCTATCTCACATACACAATAGAATGGAATTGTCATTTTATAAATAAAATGACATGACGTTATGTCGCAACATAGGGTATTTTGTGTCGCTACGTTTTCTATTATAAAAAATAGTTGTGCAAAACTAGTGCATTTTTTATGTCAATTACTCTGAGCGAAAAAATCAGCCCTCCATTCAATCACATAAAAAGAGTTTTTTATTATTTTCATGTAAACTATACAAGTAGAATGAACAGTTTGGGGTGCACAAGATTATGGTAAAAATTTTATTAGTAGACGATGAAGAACGTATGTTGCGATTATTAGATCTGTTCTTAAGCCCTCGCGGCTATTTTTGTATGAAAGCTACCTCTGGCCTTGAAGCACTAAAATTAATCGAACAAAAAGAATTCGATATTATTTTATTAGATGTTATGATGCCTAATATGGATGGATGGGATACTTGCTATCAAATTCGTCAAATTTCCAACGTTCCTATCATTATGTTAACAGCTCGCAACCAAAACTACGATATGGTGAAAGGCCTTACTATGGGGGCAGATGACTATATTACAAAACCATTTGATGAGCATGTATTAGTCGCACGAATCGAGGCTATATTACGCCGTACAAAAAAAGATGGCTTTGTTAGTTTCAATGGTATTGAGTGGGATAAAACGAAACATACTGTCACAGTTTATGATGAAAAAATCTCATTGACACCTATCGAATTTTCGTTACTCGGGCTATTTTTGCAAAATACAAACCGTGCTTATAGCCGAGATGATTTAATCGAGAAAATTTGGGGTTATGAAACAGATATCGAATATAGAACCATTGATTCACACATTCGTAATATCCGTGATAAACTACGCAAAAAAGGATTTCCAATTGAAGATTACTTAGAAACGGTCTATAAAGTCGGATATAAATGGAAAAGTGAATAATTACTTCGGTCAGTGGGAAATCGTATACCACTGACTCTTTATTATGAATAAGGTATGGTGAGAAAATGAGTAAACTTTCCCTTAAAATTGGGACATACTTTTTAATATTAGCTTTATGTATTGAAACAATTGCTTTCGTATCTTTTTATAAAAGCATATCAACAATGCGTGTGAAAGAAGAAACCGATGCTCTATTAGAGAAAGGTAATCGGTATCGTGATAAGATTGTAAACCGTGCAAGATGGAATGAATATTCTAAACAACAGCAATACACAGAACGTCCTAAACATCCTCGGTATCAGGATTTCACTATCGAACATGCGGCTGAAGATTTAATCGGTTCCGAATTAATTGCTAATACTGATATAACAATCGTTATAACTGACAATAACGGCAAAATTATTTCTAACTCCGAACCCGTAACGAAAGAAATGAAAAAACAACTTACTTGTAAAACAGAACTTATCCCAAATAGCGGGTTAATTGTAGAAAGAAACTGGAAAAAATCAAAATTCATTTCAACAGTAAGTCCACTTGAAATTCAAGGATTTCAAGGTAATTTATATATGTTATTAAAGACCTCTTTCTTAGAAAAGATGTTACTTAAACTACTGCATCAATTTCTTATCATTAGTATTTTGACGATTATTTTAACGACTATTTCTGTCTTTGTTTTTTCTCGTGTTATTACTGAACCGCTTATAAAAATGAAGAAGGCAACAGAAAAAATGTCAAAATTAAATAGGCCAATTCAATTAGGTATTAAACGGAATGATGAACTTGGAAGCTTAGCAAAAACAATTGAAGATTTATCGAGTGAACTTACGTATATGAAAAAAGAGCGCAATGAATTTCTCGCTAGTGTCGCTCATGAACTATTAACTCCATTGACCTATATGAAAGGTTATGCGAAGGTAGCAAAGAGAGACTCTTTAACAAAAGAGGAGCGAGAAGAATACTTACAAATCATTGAGGATGAAACGGATAGTGTAACCGATCTCGTCCAAGATTTATTTATGCTTGTACAATTAGAACAACACCAATTTGTTATAAAAAAACAAAAAGTACTTCTTCAGCCATTTTTAGAACGAATGGTAGAAAAAACAAAAACAACATTAACAAATAAGCAAATGCAACTTGATGTATATTGCAAAGATGATTTAGAAGTTTGCATAGATGAAAGGCGTATGGAACAAGTTATGTTAAATTTATTACACAACGCTTATCAACATTCGCCAGAAAACACGTCTATTATGATACGTGTACTCACGGAAACAGATTCTTTTACAATAAGTGTACAAGATGAAGGTGAAGGTATTCCTGAAGAAGATATCCCGCATATTTTTGACCGTTTTTATCGTGTCGATAAATCTAGAACACGAGCTACAGGTGGAAAAGGCATCGGGCTAGCTGTTGCAAAAGAAATTGTGGAATTGCATAACGGTTCCATTCTAGTAACAAGCAAATTAAGTGTAGGAACAAACTTTATAATTGAGCTACCTTTTGAATAATATGTGTGTGAAAACACCAGTAGTAGTAAACACTACTGGTGTTATTTTGTTCATAAAATCAGCTCATATAAGCTAAGCTTTTGAAATTATTCTTATTTCAATATAAAATAAAGGTACATTTGCAAAGATTTGGAGGGTGATATAATTGGATATCCATGTATTAACAAAAGACGAAGCGGAAATTTACTTAGAACTTCGTGTAGAAGGATTAAAGCAAAACCCTGAAGCTTTCAGCTCTTCTTATGAAGATATTATTAATAAAGAGTGTGCGATTGAATATAAAGCACAAAAATTAGCACAAGATGAAAACTATACGCTAGGTGCATTTAAAGATGGACAATTAATCGGAGTTGCAACGCTGGAAACGAAACCATATGTAAAACAGGAACATAAAGCTAAAATCGGTTCTGTATATGTGTCTCCAAAAGCACGCGGACTTGGAGCAGGAAAAGCACTTATTAAAGAATGTCTTGAACTTGCTAAATCTTTAGAAGTAGAACAAGTTATGCTTGATGTTGTTGTTGGCAACGATGGAGCAAAAAAACTTTATGAATCATTAGGTTTTAAAACATTCGGTGTACAAGAACGTTCATTAAAATATAATGGACAATATTGGGACGAAGAGCATATGGTCTTATTCTTAGATGAAAATAAATAACAAAAAACATCCTCTCCTATATGAGGATGTTTTTTACTTTTTTCTAGACCACGCTGTATTTAATAATTGAATCGCTTTCGCAATTTCTTCTTCTGATAAAATCGCAAACCCAAGTAAAACTACACTCTCAGGCGCCGTACCGTCTTTATAGTACGTAGACACAGGATATATTTTGATACTATATTTCGCAGCTTCTTGAATTAATTCTTCTTCCCGCATTCCATTATGCACTTTTAATAAAATGTGTAATCCCGAATCTTCTCCTATCACTTCAACACGATTAGAGAAATACTTCTCTATTTCAAAAACAAGTCGATCTCTCTTCTTTCGGTAGACAACACGCATTTTATGAATATGTTTTTCCCAATATCCTTCATTTAAAAATCTTCTAATCACTTCTTGATCTATTCTTGAAACACTTTGTGTATAAAATAAATATTGCTGCTGATACCTTTTAATTAATTTCTTCGGCAACACCATATAGCTCATCCGTAACGATGGTAATAATGCTTTAGATAGCGTACCCATATAAATAACTTTCCCCTCTGTATCTAACCCTTGCAGCGCTGGTATAGGCTTTCCCGAATAGCGAAATTCACTATCGTAATCATCTTCAATAATATACCTACCCTCTTCTTTCTTTGCCCATTGTAAAAGCTGCATCCTTCTCGTAATAGGCATTATCATTCCATAAGGAAACTGGTGAGAAGGTGTAACAAATACAACATTCGCATCGCTATTTTCTAAATCTGCAATACAAATTCCATCTCTATCTAAAGATAACATTTGGACCCTTGTTTCTCCCTGTTCAAAAACGACCATTTTCCTATGATACCCTGGATTTTCAACTGCATAATTGCTTCCCTTTAACAATTGAAAAAGTAGTTTCACTAATATTTGTGTCCCCGCTCCTAATACAATTTGACTAGCTGAGCAACGCACTCCTCTAGATTCATACAAATATTTCGTAATCTCTTCCCTTACACTCAATTCCCCTTGGGGGTGTCCCAGAAAGAGAAGGTTATTATTATGCGGCTGCCATACTTCATTTACAATTTTCCGATACATATTGAATGGAAAAGCATTTGTATCAATTCCTGTTTGTGTAAAATCAAATTTGTAACTCTTCTCCTGAAACGATACTTCTCCTATTCTCTCTCCTCTATCTTCTACATGAACAATTTGCTCAATCTCGCAAACAAAATAACCTCTTCTCGACACCGACTCAATATAACCTTCTGCAAGTAATTGTTCGTACGCTGCCTCTACTGTATTTTTACTTACTTGTAAATGTATCGCTAACTTTCGCTTAGCCGGTAATTTCGTAAAAGGGACAATCGATCCATCTTTAATCTCTTTTTTTATATACTCATACAATTGCACATACAATGCCTTTTTACTATTCATATTTAAATTAGGCGTTAATTCTAACATAATATCTGACCCCTTAATAAAACTAAAATCTGATACTTTTTACAGTACCAGATTTTATATATAATTCCTTTTATCATGTCACACATAAAAAATCAAATACCTGAGAGGAGAAACATGATCATGAACAATAATAGACGTATCGGACTCATTATGATTATTACAGGGGCTACATTATGGGGATTATCTGGTCCAATGATTCAGTGGCTATTTCAGCATACTAATGTATCCTCAATTGATTTTTTAACAATTCGATTGTTGCTTGCAGGAATATTTATTTTGTCTTTCTTACTTATAAAGAAACAAAACATATTTCAAATTTGGAAACACCCTAGATATTCTATACAACTTATTATTTTCTCTATTCTCGGCATGCTTGGTGCGCAATACGCCTTTATCGAAACGGTTCATATTAGTAACGCCGTCACAGCAACGCTATTTCAATTTCTAGGTCCTGTTCTTATTACCGTGTACGTTGCATTTGAACAAAGAAAATTCCCTGCTTCCATGCAACTATTCGCAATTATAGCCGCGCTAATAGGAACATACTTTATTATTACAAATGGCTCAATTGAAAATATTGTTTTATCTAAAGAGGCTATTATTTTTGGACTATTAACAGCAATCGGATTTGCATTTTATACCCTTCATCCGGCTTCTCTCATTAAAGAATGCGGGACAACTGTAGTAATTGGTTGGGGGATGTTAATCGGAGGAATTGCACTACTTATTTATAATCGTTCATTCGGGTGGAATCAATTTTCACAAACCCTTACACTAAAAACTTTTTCTATGCTTATTCTTATCATTATTAGTGGTACCCTTTCTTTCCTTCTATATATCGGTAGTCTTAAATATTTAGCAGCAACAGAAACAAGCATTTTATCTAGCATTGAACCCCTTGTAGCTGCCATCGTTTCAATCACTTGGCTAAATGAATCTTTTGGAACATATCAATTATTAGGCGGCGTATGTATCGTTCTGTCCGTTATTTTTTTGACGATGCCTCAAAAAGAAAACGAACCAACCTATACAACGGAACAAGTATAAAGTAAAACTTTAATCAGTGGGGGATGCTATCTCCCACTGATTATTAACCTACACCAATCGGGCTTTTACGAGATAAAAAATGTCAAAAGAGGTCGTACAAAACTTACGACCTCTTTTTATACTTTAAAGGAATTGTCCCGCCTTCTAGCAAATACAATTACACTAACAATAAAAACTAGGAGTGTGGCACCATGAAAAAAATCGGAACTATGCTACTTCTCTCCTTCCTCATCACTGGATGCGCACAAGCACAACCTGATTCAAAAGCACCTAAAACAGAAGCTGTCACAACGTCATCCACTCAAGTGAACGCACCTTCCTTCTTTCACCTTAGTGTTTTAAAAGATGTAAATTGGGAAGAAGCACCCTCATTCATAGACGGAAAAATACCTTTAAAAGGCATCGAAGGAAAAATCGCAATGGCTGATAGTCCTATTATCGCAAATGAACAAAATGAAATAATGTGGTACTTTCTAGATTCTGAAATACCAACTGGAAAATTGTCTATTATTGCGCTAAAACAAGGATCTGTAACTCCAATACCAATACTCTTTCAAAAAGAAATTTCCAAGCAAACGTGGACTACTTCAAATACAATCGATTCTACTACAAACGAACTCCCTCTCACTATGTCACTACCTTCATCTGGATTATGGCTATTAAATATATACGTGAATGAAAAATATTATGATCAGTTTGTAATCACCGCTGAGTAAAGTGACAAAAATAAACCACTTTCTTACAACAATGTAATTTCTACGTCATGTACTTCGATAGTTGAATTATCTCTCTTCTCTTATACTTAAAGTAAGAAATGAAACGAGGAGAGATGAGAGATGAAAAAAATGATAGAAGTGATCGTAGCAGTAACTGAGGTTTTAGTGAATGGTAAACAAGTTGCAATGGAATTAAATAAATAGTGAAGAAACATAAATAATTCTACACTTCTTCATTATTTTGATTTCTTATCTCAAAAAAGCAGTGCCTTTTTAGGCACTGCTTTTAGCTATTAATAACTTGGTATTTTCGTAATTTGCGCCACGCCTGAATCAATAGCTGCTTTCGCTACTGCTTCTGCAACACTTGGAACAACTCTTTTATCTAATGGATTCGGGATTACATAATTCGCATTACGTTCTTCGTCCGTAATAATGTTAGCGATCCCATATGCTGCCGCTAATTTCATCTCTTCTGTAATATCAGTCGCGCGCACATCTAACGCACCGCGGAATATTCCGGGAAACGCCAATACATTATTTACTTGATTCGCATAATCCGAGCGCCCAGTTCCTACTACAGCTGCCCCAGCCTCTAATGCATCCTCCGGGAAGATTTCTGGAATTGGATTCGCCATTGCAAATACAATTGCTTTCTCACTCATCGTCTGTACAAGTTCTTTCGTTAATACGTTAGGAGCAGATACGCCAATAAAAATATCAGCTTGGTGAATCGCTTCTTTTAACGTTCCACGCACATGTTCACGATTTGTCTTTTTTGAAACTTCAATTTGCGCTTCGTTCATCCATGTTTCACCTTCACAAACAATACCTTCTAAGCTAACTAACGTAATGTGCTTTGCACCAGCCTTTAATAATAATTTTCCAATTGCAATTCCTGCCGAACCCGCACCGTTAATAACGATTTTCACATTATCCATTTGTTTGCTAACAACTTTTAATGCATTAATAACAGCTGCTAAAACGACAATAGCTGTTCCATGTTGATCATCATGGAATACAGGAATATTCGTTTCTTCTTTTAATCGTTTTTCAATTTCAAAACAACGCGGTGCTGCAATATCTTCTAAATTAATCCCTGCAAATGTAGGCTCTAAATTTTTTACAAGGGTAACGATTTCATCTACATCCGTTGTGCCTAAACATAATGGGAAAGCATCTACATTCGCAAATTTCTTAAATAAAATACTTTTTCCTTCCATAACAGGCATTGCCGCTTTCGGTCCAATGTTTCCTAAGCCGAGTACCGCTGTTCCATCTGAAACAACTGCCACCATATTGCCACGTGCTGTATAGTCATACACTGTTTCTTCATCTGCCGCAATTGCCTTACAAGACTCCGCTACACCTGGTGTATACGTCAGGCTTAAATCATCCGCTGAATTTACTTCTACTTTACTTGTAATTTCAATTTTCCCTACTAATTCTTTATGCAATAACAATGATCTTTCATTAATTTCATTTTCTAACATACTTATAATCGCCCCTTAATTTGACAAGCTAGCTATATGAATATAGCTAGCTTGTTTGATCATGAAAACATTTTTAATAATATTGTCGCTGTTACAACCATTGCTGCCCCGCCTAAACGAGTCGAAATTTGCGCGAACGGCATTAATTCCATACGATTTGAAGCTGATAAAATAGCAACATCTCCAGTTCCACCTAAACCGCTATGACATCCAGTTACAATCGCCGATTCAACTGGATACATTTTCATCACTTTCCCTACAAGAAAACCTGATGCTACCATCGTAAGAACAACCGATGCGCACACAACAACATATCCTACTGAAAGAACTGCTGCTACGTCTTTTAACGGAATATATAGCAATCCTAATCCAACCATTAAAGGCCAAGTTAAATTCTTCGAAATAAATTTATATAAATGGAATGCTCCTTGCTCCATTTTTGCTGGCATTAATTTAAAATATTTCACAAGTGCTGCTGAGAAAATCATAATGATTGCCCCAGGAATACCGATGAACTTAGAAGCAAATCCTCCGAAGATGAAGAACGTACACGCAATTAATAAACCTGCTCCCATTAATGAGAAGTCAATTGGCTGCTCTGTATTTTGTTCTTTTAATAATTCTGCTTGATTGTCTGTTTTCACTAATACACCGTTACCACTAAGCTCCGGTTTCTTCTCACCTAAACACTTCATATACCCTGCACTTACAATTGCGAACATATTTCCAATAATAGCTGCTGGAATAAGCTGTGATACAAACGTTGCTGATGATTCATTTAAAATATCACTATAAGCTAGCGACAATGGTAAAATCCCTTCCCCGATACCACCACTCACAATTGGTACGATGATAAAGAAGAATGTCTGCTTCATTTCAAATCCAAATAATGAACCGACCAATAATCCTACTGCTACAGAAGCTAACGTCCCTACTACTAAAGGAATAAACATACGAACGAAACCTTGTACTAACACTTTACGGTTCATTCCTAAAATACTTCCGACTACTAAACAAGAAATATATAAATATAAAAAGTTCGATTTTTTCATTAACATAGTCGCAGCTTCCATTGAAGCTGGATTCATCCAGTTAAAAAATACAAGTAATGATGGAATAAATAACGAAAGTATTGCTGGACCGCCGATATTTTTTAAAATTGGAATTCTCATCCCAATATCTCCTAAGAAAATCCCCATAATCATAATAACTGCAAATCCACCAATCATATCTGCTGGCAATTTATTATATACAGATGCCCCATAAATAATAGCAGCCAATACTACATATAACGGTAAAGGTATAACACCGATTTTTACATTCATAATTTTAGAAGTGAAAGATTCTCCTTGTACTTCATTTCCTTCAGAAAATGATACCGCTTCCACATTCTTTTGAATTCCCATATGGCACCCCCTCGTTTTCTTAATAACAATATTAAAACGCTTTCAATAGTAAAAATAGTTTTTGTAAGTTTTGTAATTGATTTTGTAATTAAAAAAAGTATAAGCGACTTATACTAAGTCGCTTATACGTAAAACTCTATTTTCTTTTGATCAACACATCTTAATTTACTTACAGGTCTTCCCACATGTTGGTACATCATTTCGTTTTCTAACACCCCAATGTCAGTCAAAAACATTACATATTTTCGAATAGAAACTCTTGAAATTCCAACTAATTGTGCCATTTCATCTGTTGTAAACACTCTTCCATTCAGCGACTCGATCTTCTGCCAAATTAATTGCAACGTTTGCTTCGTTAACCCTTTCGGAAGCTCTTTCGTGACAATAGGCTCCCTTTTTTCTTTTTGTAAAATTAACGAATCTAATTCCGATTGACTAATTTTTTGTTGTTCTTTCATGAAAGTAAGTTTTTCTCGATATATAGTTAATGCCTCTTTAAATCGTTCAAATGTAAATGGTTTAATTAAATAATCTACTACGCCATATTGTAATGCTTTTTTAATACTCCCCATATCATGTACAGCTGAAATCATCATAATATCGATTTCTTTTTCTTGGTTCCGAATATACATTAAAAGCTCAAAGCCAGTCTCTTCAGGCATAAAAATATCAAGTAATACTAAATCTACTCGTGATTTCTCTAATACTTCTATCGCTGACTTTACTGAGTTAACTGCTTGAACAAGTTCAAACCCTCCTACTTGCTCTAAATAATGCGTATTTAACATTGCTACCATCGGGTCATCTTCTACAATTAAAACTTTAATCATATTTGCCTCTCATCCCTACCTTTAGGTATTTCAATCGTTATCGTTGTTCCCTTTCCTACTAATGAATGCATATGAATTTCCCCATTTATTCGCTGTATACTTTCTTTTACAAGATACAGGCCATAACCGCGGTTATCTCCCTTTGTGGAATACCCTTTCGTAAATAATTCCTCTATTTCTTTTTCTTGTATACCTTTTCCCGTATCTTGTACTGTAATAGTTAATATATCCCCATGTTGTATCTCAACTTCAACTCGCTTCTTTTCACAATTCGTCACTGCCTCTAATGCATTATCAATTAAATTTCCCACAATCGTAATAAGTTCATGAGTAATACTTTCATCATCTATTTCCGGCATATAAGAATCTTCACTTATAATTAATTTTATATTTTTCTCTCTAGCATAGCTGAGCTTACCGAGTAAAAAACCAGCAAATACTGGACTTTTTATTTTTTTCATAACTCCACCAATTTCATATTGATGCTCTGATACCATGCCGCTTATATACTTCTGTAATTCTTCATACTGTTTCATATGTGTAAGCCCTAATACGACATGCATCTTATTCATAAACTCATGAGATTGTGCCCGTAATGCTTCTGCATATAGTCTAATACCAGTTAGTTCCTCTGCTAGTTTTCTAATCTCTGTTTTATCACGAAATGTTGCAATTGCACCAACTATTTCTCCTTTTACATATAAAGGAACTCGATTCGTCACAATCGTAATTCCGTAAATATTTTGTTCTTCGTTTAATTGTACTTCTCCCGTTTGCAATACTTCTTTTATACGTGAATTTGGCATATATAACTCAACATCTTTACCGATAAAATCTTCTTCAAGTCCGCTTTTTTTAAATAGACGTTTCGCTTCATTATTAATTAGCGTTACTCTAGCCTCTTTATCGACAGCAATGATACCTTCCTTTACAGATTGTAGCATCGTATTTCTTTCTTCAAGAATTTTTGCTATCCTGTGCGGCTCAAGACCGAATAAACTTTTCTTTATATGTCTAGCTAGTAATATCGCTCCTACAATCCCGACTAACACGCCAACTCCGACACCAATATAAATGATATATCTACTTTCCCTAACTCTCTCTTTTACATTATCTGCTGAAATACCAACGGCCACTGCTCCAAGTTGTTCACCTGTTTCAGAAAATATTGGTACAAACACGCGCATGGAAATACCTAAAGTTCCTTCTGCTAACGATACATGTTCTTTTCCTTTCAATACAGGCCCTTCATCCCCGCCAATAAAATGATGACCTATTTTTTGAGGATCTGGATGAGGTTTTCTTATTCCATCCATGTCCATAACTACAATAAATTGAACACCTGTGTTTTTTAATATCCTATTTGTATACGTTTGGATTGCAGAGGTATCTGCTTTCCCAACCAGACCATCTATTACAATCGAATCATTCGCCACAATGTGTGCAATTGTTTTTGCTTTCTCTGCTTGGCTATCCTCCGTCGTCCGTTCCACATTATGACTAATTAATATATCTGTCACAAGTAAAGAAAAAATTACAACTGTACAAACTAACAATGTAATCGTTTTCCATAAATTCCATAGTCTTTTTCTTTTTTTCATCCCATTAATGACTCCCCTAATTGCTGAATAGAAAAATAAGTAAGGTGATATTATTTTCACCTTACTTATCTGCTGTTATTATACTTTAAATTTACTAGTCATCGCTTGTAGTTCTTCTGCCATCTCAGCTAAGTTTTGCGAAGCTGAACTAATTTCTTCCATGGAATTAACCTGTTCTTCTGTTGAAGCTGCAACACTTTGCATACTAGCTGTATTTTCTTCTGCAGCAGCTGCAATTTCATCAATAGCATTTGTCACTTCATTTGCATCTCCAGCAATTCTCTTCGTTGTTTCTACCATTTGATTAACTTGAGAAACAATATGTGTAGTAGAACTTAAAATTTCCGTAAAACTTACTTTCGTTTTTGTTACAACATCAAGGCCTTCTTGGACTTCTCCATTCACATTATCCATTGCCTTAACAGTATGTTCAATATCCGCCTTAATTTCTGCAATTAAATTTGCAATCTCTCCAGATGACTCTCCTGATTGCTCTGCTAATTTTCTAACCTCATCTGCTACAATAGCAAATCCTCGTCCCTGTTCACCTGCTCTTGCTGCTTCAATAGCCGCATTCAAAGCTAATAAGTTCGTTTGAGTAGCGATGTTTTGAATTGCTTCAGAAATAGCTCCTACCTGCTTTGATTTCTCATCAAGAAGTTTAATAATAACATCTGACTCGGATACCGATCTAGAAATAGATTGCATTTGTTTTGCGGTTTGTTCAACTAAATCTTCTCCCTCTTCAGCTCTTTCTCGCGCATGTAATGAGGAAATAGAAATTGACTCTGCGCTGCCAGTTACATCTTGAATTGCTGTATTTACTTGTTGTAATGTAGCCGCCCCTTCTTCAACACCTTGACTTTGTGATTCAGCGCCACCTGATACTTGTTCCATTGCAATTGTAATTTGGTCTGTCGCATCATTTGCTTGCTGTACACTCGCTGTTAACTCTTCTGCCGATGCTGCAACATGTTCTGCTGAAAAGCTAATTTGGGTAATAACATCTTGTAAAGACGTAGACATTTCATTAAATGAATCCCCTAATTTCCCTATGTCATCTTTGGAATGGATTGTAATTTTCTCTGTTAAATCTCCCTTACTAATTTTATATGCCGATTCAGCTATTTTTCGTAATGGCCTTGTAATAGACTTTGTAATGAAATAAATTAATACACTACCAAATGCAATAGCAATAGCAATGACAATCAAAGTCTTATAAAACACTGGATTGGCAGCTTGGGTAATTTCTTCATCGAACATAACTCCAACTACTTTCCAGCCTGTTTTCTCATTTGTTGCAAAGATTAAATTCTTTTTATCATTTTGTTCTGTATAAGACACATTTCCTTGTTTATCTTCATAGATTGGTTTAATCCAAGGATCAGTAACTTTTGCACCTGGTTTTCTAGATGGATGACTAACAATTTGCTTATTTTGATCTAAAATAACTGCATAACCTTTTTCACCAATGTTAATCATTTTGGAAATTTTTAAGATGTTATCTAAGTTTAAATTAATTCCTATAACACCTTTACCATCTTTTACTTCTTTCGCAATTGTCACTACCATATTTTTTGTAGATGCTGACTGATATGGCGCAGTAACAATTACTTTCCCTTTATTTTCATGTGCTTCTTTATACCAAGATCTATCTGTTGGATTATACCCATCAGCCATTTGGATAAATGGTTCTCTTATAAACTTTCCCGTCTCTGTTCCAATATAAATACCTTCTACTTCTGGATGAAGCTTTATATATTGTGCTAACTTCGTTCTTACTATTTCTTCTTGTCCATTTGGATATGTATCCTCTGTTAAGATGTCTGCAAAGTACGTCGCATCAACAAATTTCTCTTCTATATTTTGAGAAATAACAGTATTTAAAACTGAAATATTCTCCTTTGCTTTATCTGTCATTTGATGTTCAAAATTTGTTTTGGCAGTTTGATATGAAACACCACCGATAATAATTCCTGGTATAGTTAAAATAATAAAAAATGAAATGATTAATTTTTTCTTGATACTCATACATTTAACCCAGTTAAATATTTTTTGCATAATAAGCCTCCTTTATGTAATGTGGATACTTGTGTCATTTTATACAATTAACATGTATAAAACAATATATAATGATAAAATGTAATTTTTTCTTCAATTATGCATTTTTGCATATTCATTCCTTATACGTATTTTAATCATAAAAATAAGAGAACTTTAGCATTATATATGCTAAAGTTCTCTTATTTCTTAACAGCGTCTACTCTATAGAACTTCTCTTATAATCCTCAAATGTTTATCCTTCACCTTATAGTCATATTACTAAAAATCTTCGTCCTAATTTATTTAGCGCTCTTTACATAACTAATTGCCTGACTTCCCATTTGTACCCATGCCTGTTCAAAGGTTTCTCTCGGTACTTTTACATCTAAGCTATCCTCAAGTGGATCTCGAATATATACAGATTCCTGATCATACCCAATAAGTACAACACAATGTTCATTATACGTAATAGAAACATCTCCACTATTTGTTTCCCATGTAGTAAATTCATCTTCATCTAATGGTGCAAATGTTGCATTTGTGATCATGACTACAGGTTGCCCTGCTTTTACACTCTTATAAATTTCTTCTATATTCTTCCCTGTTAAGTCTACAGCTTTATTAGGTAAATATTTTTCCGCTAACTGAAAAAGTGGCCCATGATATACACCGTATCCTGATTCAGAGAATGTATAAATATTACCTACAAATCCTTCATTCGGATTCCCGCGCACACCATCTTCTATAAAATTAACTTTTTTTATTTCATTTGCTAACGTCATCTTATCTACTGAAACACCAGCGTATTGTAACATCATCGCTAAGCTTGTCACTTCACAACCTCTATCTAGCTCTGGTAATTGCTGAATTAATGGTACACTTGATAAAATGACCTTTTCATCATTGTTACTAAATTCCGATTCTTTTCCGTTTTGTATATTGAAGAATGTCAACTTCTCCACATACTTTGTAATTCCATTTGTATATACACTCCATACCGCTATAGCTAGTAATGATATACATATATACCACTTAAACCTCCGTATCACTCTCACGCCCTTTTTAGTTCGTTAAATAAGAATAAAATGCGTCAGCATCCGTTCGAATCACTGGTACAAAATTTAGTTCTTTTTCTCTCTCAGGTTGATTTTTTTTTATTTTTTCTGTTAGCTCTTGAATATTCATGTTCGCTTTGTCCATATTAAGCTCATCTGCCAATTGTAGCACCTTTTGTTCATTAATTTCTCTTAACACTTGATATATATCTTTACCGTACAAATCAATATGATATTTTTTTGCGTAACTACTCAGCCACCTTTTGGTGTCTTTTTTAATTTTACTAGTTTCATATGCC
>NZ_JBMDKC010000052.1:0-41129 GCF_057809515.1 Bacillus sp. FG16 | reverse complement strand
GGACCTTGAGCCCCAGTAGCACCTTGAGCGCCAGCCGGACCTTGAGCCCCAGTAGCACCTTGAGCCCCAGTAGCACCTTGAGCACCCGCTGGACCTTGAGCCCCAGTAGCACCTTGAGCGCCCGCTGGACCTTGAATACCTTGAGCACCTTGAGGTCCAGTAGCACCTTGAGCACCTG
The DNA here is from genome assembly GCF_057809515.1 of Bacillus sp. FG16. Taxonomy (NCBI): domain Bacteria; kingdom Bacillati; phylum Bacillota; class Bacilli; order Caryophanales; family Bacillaceae; genus Bacillus; species Bacillus sp. FG16. Next base: position 40,951 of record NZ_JBMDKC010000052.1, on the reverse strand, counting down.
CTGGTCCCTGAGCACCTTGAGGACCTTGAGCCCCAGTAGCGCCTTGAGCACCAGCCGGACCTTGAGCACCGGTAGCGCCTTGAGCGCCCGCCGGACCTTGAGGTCCAGTAGCGCCTTGAGGTCCAGTAGCCCCAGTAGCCCCCGTAGCACCAGTAGTTCCTCCACCTAGGCAACCAGATCCATATCGAACTAAGATAGCTTGAATTTCTGAAATGAGTTTAACGAGATTATCGATAGCACAGCAATCAATTTTGAATAACTTAGCGATATACAATAAATAATTAAGCAGGCTTTGTAGTTCAACGTATAATGCTCCGCATGAGAAAGGTGTTGTTTTTAAAATAGTTAATAGGTTAGCAATAATAGAATTTCCGATTTGTTTTTGTGCAGGAGACAAATCTAAGCAATTAAGGAATTTCTGTAGGTTATTTAGGACATCAATCAAGTTATTGATATTAACTTGAGAATGGTTTTGAAAGACAGCTTGAATAGCTTGGCCAAGAACTTGAAGAAGTCTAACAAATTCTTTAAGTTCGGACTTAGAGATGTTGATATAACTACAAGCTCTTACTTCGCAACAATCATTACCATAAAATACTTTTCCTTTATTTTTATTGTTCATCTTTTCATTCCTTTCTTTCATAGAATAAATAGTCGTTACTATATATTAAAATGAAATTTAAATTAAATTCGTGATGGACAAACTACTATTTCTCAAAAAATAAGAAGTTTACCTACCTAACACGAACAATAAAAAAGTAGAAAAAAATCTATATGTTTTAAAGAGAATAAATTAGCATAAAAAACTCCCTTTAATTGTTAGAGTTTGCTTAACAATTAAAGGGAGTTCATAGAACAGCATTATCATTTTATAAGTTAATTGCTTCACGATTTACTTTAGGTAAAATCGGAATAGAGATAGTGAAGGTTGTGCCGTCTGGAGCACTAGTCATTTTGAGCGTACCGTTATGATTTTGAATGATTTTTTTTGTTACTGACAAGCCTAGTCCTGTTCCCGAATCCTTCGTTGAGAAGAATGGATCAAAGATATATTCTTGAATAGCTGGAGGAATACCAATTCCGTTATCTGTGAAAGTAATCCGAACGAAGTTATCTAGGCGATAACTAGTGATTTGAATAGAAAGAGGTTTTTCGCCTTGAGCATCGACGGCATTTTGAAATAGGTTTAAAAATACTTGAACAAGTTCATGTTGATCAATATTGACTAAAATATCATCTAATTCATTAGAAAAGTTATAATCAATTGAAATGTTATGCAAGAAGACTTCACTAGCTAGTAACTGTTGAATATAGTCGCGTAAAAATGTATTGATGGGAAACGGTTCTCTTGTAAATTCACGTGTTTTTGAAATCGCTAAAAATTTTGTAATAATATTATTTGCACGATCTAATTCAGGGATAAGCAAGTTTTTAAATAACTCTTTATTTGATGGAGAAACACTTTCTTGTAAAAATTGTAAGTATCCGCGTACTGTTGTAAGAGGATTTCGTACTTCGTGTGCAATTCCAGCTGCGATTCGTCCTGCTAACGAAAACTTCTCTGCATCACGTTCTGTATTTAAATAATGAAAGACACTAATAACTCTAAAAATCTCACCGTTATAATCACGAATAATTCGGTTATTTATAATGCCATAGTTTTTGTCTAAAACTTCTTCATTATATATTTCTGTTCCGGTTCTTAATGTTTCAATTGCTTTGATTTTTTCTTCCGGCAAGTTTAGTAATTGTTGAATTGGTTTTCCAATAATATCATTGCGTATTACACCGAAATCATCTGCGGCAACTTGATTACATAAAGTAATATTCCCTTTATTATCGACAAAGGTTACATGATGTGAAAAAGCATCAAAAATATGAACAAAGTGTTTTTCAAGTTGTTCAAATAAAAATAATGAATCACAAGTAAGTTGAAAATTAGCGTCTTTAGTCTCTTTTGGTATTTCTTGAATGGAATGAGTTGTTCTGGTTTTCTTTATTTGTAAACCAATATGTGGATTTTTGTATGTGAAATGATGTGGTAATTGATTCACAAGTTCTTCATAAAAACGTACTTTATTTTCTAGTTCTTCAATTCGTTTTTCATGAAATACAGTAGCATTGTTTGGAAGCATAAATAAATAACCCCTCATTTTAAAAATTCTTCCATATAGTATATCATATTTTTATAAGGATACTCTTAAAGAAAAGGCTACATGATGCAAAGTGTTTGGAAAATGAATAGAAGATGAAGTTAAAAAGGGAGGGATATATGTGCTGTTCATTGGGGTGACAGGATGGGGAGATCATAATTCTTTATACATAGATTCCTATGAAAATAGAAATAAATTACGAACATATAGCGAGTATTTTCCTATTGTAGAGGTGGATAGTTCATTTTACGCGATGCAACCTGCACGAAATTATATAAAATGGGCAATGGAAACGCCGAAAGATTTTTCTTTTGTCGTAAAAGCGTATCAGGGAATGACAGGACATATGAAAGGTGAAATTCCTTTTTCTACGTTCGATGAGATGTTTGATGTGTATAAACAGTCTATTCTTCCTTTAATAGAAGCTAATAAATTAAAAACAATTTTATTTCAATATCCACCATGGTTTGATTGCAAAAAGAAAAATGTAGATTTTCTTCGATATACGAAAGAAAAAATGGAAGGTTTACCATGTGCAATAGAATTTCGAAATCAAACATGGTTTTATCCAGAAATGAGAGATAAGACGTTACAGTTTCTAGAACAGGAGAAATGGGTTCATACAATTTGTGATGAACCACAGGCTGGAATAGGTTCGGTGCCACTCGTGCTAGAGGTTACGAATTCAGACATGGCATTAATACGTTTTCACGGTCGAAATGTTCATGGTTGGCTGGATAAAGGGGAAAATTGGAGAGCGGTTCGCTGTTTATATCGCTACAACAATAAAGAACTGGAAGAATGGATTGAACGACTAGAGCAATTAAAAAAGAAAACAAAGGATATATACGTACTGTTTAACAACAATTCAGGTGGGGATGCAGCAGATAATGCGAAACAGCTTATGAAAATGATGAACATTACATATGGTGAGCCGAAGCCGGAGCAATTAAATTTTTTTGAATGATAATAAACAAGAAAGGCACTGTACAAACAGGGGGAATGTACAGTGCCTTTCTATATGAAAAAGAGGGGTAACAATGTTACTGAGCGTTTGGTTGATTCATCAATTGTTGGCTTCATAATAAATGATAATGGTTATCATTATCATTGTCAATGGTTTTTCTAAAAATATATAAAAAACTTTGTATATTTTAAATAGAGATAAAAAAAGAACAGCGATTAATGCTGTTCTTTTCCGTTGACGAATTGTTGTAAATCAAAAGGAGTTATCGCTTGGATAAATTCTTTTGAGATAAGTGTTTGAACGAGAGTGCTCTTAGAAATAGAAGCACCTGTTTTCTTTTCATAAGCTTGTTTTAATAAATCAAGTTTTTCAGCCGTTTCTTGCGGTAATTCAATTGTAAGTGTGTTCATAATTTCTCCCCCTTATTATTAGAGTACCACTACAGTATAGGAGAGACAAGAAAAGAGAATATGAAATATAAAAAAGGTTACCATTTTTTTATATGGTAACCTTTTTTATGTATAAGAGCTATTAAGCAATACCGATATACTTTAAAGTTTTTGATGGAGTACTGTGATCAAAGAAGTGTTGTAAAAATGCAATATCAACACCTGATTTGTATGCACAATAGCCCCAAGTTTTTCGAAGTGTATGTGAGCTAATCCCTTCTAATCCAACTTCTTTTGCAGCTTTGTTTAAAATGTACCATGCATGTTGTCTCGTAATAGATTTTGTTCCTTTTTGAGATTTTAACAATGGTTCATTACGTTTCCAAGTTTTACGTTCTTTCATGTAGTCTTCGATTGCGTGCTGTAAGTCTTCATTTACAGCAAACCATTTATGTTTCTTCACTTTTTCATTGTAAAATAAAATGGAATGGCGAACATTTTCATTTTCATCGATTACATCACTAACTTTTAATTGTAAGATTTCACTTACTTTTAAGCCAGAATTTACAGCTAATACGAATAATAAGCCATCGCGTTTCGAAGATTGTAAAAGTATATTTTTGATAGTTTCTAATTGTTTTTCGTTTTGAATAGGTTGTCCTGCTTGTTTCATTTCACGCACTCTCCTCTTTTATATGTGTAAAGGAAAGGATTAACTTGTTTCTTACTATAAAGGGAGAGTGTGAATTTCATGTGAACTCCTAGTGAAATTAAGACAAATTATTTGACTTCTTTTACTTTTTGTAAATTGAAATAGAATACAACACTGTTAGTCGTATTATACACACCGTACTCGGCATGATGGAGGTCTAAAATGTTTTTTACAATAGATAATCCGAGACCGGTACCTCCGGTGTGACGGCTACGAGATGCATCTAGACGATAGAAGCGATCCCAAATTTTTTCAAGACTTTCTTCAGGGATAGGGTTTCCTGTATTTTCGATTTCGACTTTTACGGTATCTTCTGCTTCTATAATGGAGACTTGTATTTTTTCTCCATCTGGCGTATAACGAATTGCATTACTTAGTAAGTTCACAACTACTTGCTCAATACGACTACGATTTGCTTTAACAAGTATAGAAGGGTCTGCATCGACGTTCACTTGTAAATGCTTTTCTTCCATGCTAAATAATAATTTTGTATAGACTTGTTGCGTTAATTCACCGATTGAGAACGTCGTCATATCTAGTTTGTAAGTACCAGATTCTAACTTTGCTAATTCTAACATTTCAACAATCAGCCTGTTCATATTTTCTGTTTCTTCTAAAATAACATCAGTATAATACGATGTATCTTTACTAACACCATCTTTAATTCCTTCTGCAAAACTTCTAATTACACTTAGAGGTGTTTTTAATTCGTGTGATACGCCAGAAATGAATTCTTTTCTTGTTTTCTCTAATTGACGTTCACGTTCAATATCTTGTTGTAACTTTGTATTGGCAACATTTAATCGATCGATTCGATCTTTTAAATTTACAGATAATGTATTGATACTGCCGGAAAGCCCGCCAATTTCATCGTCGGCTGTAATAGGTAATTTCTCGCTGAAATCAAAATTAGCCATTTTTTTTGTAACACGATTCATTTTAATTAATGGCTTAACAATGATTTTTGAGTAGTAGAAGGATAACAAAATAATAACGAGAAACACGATGATTAAGGCATAAACATAATAATCTTTTAAAACGAGCATCGCTTCATTAACAGGCTGCAAAGATGCTATCGCAAAAGCGTATTCTGTAATCTTTCCGTTTTCCATAATAGGCTTTACAAAGATACTATTTTTTATATTTTCTCCGCCATCTAATATGAAAGTGTTTAATTGGTTCGAGTTAGAAGTACCATCTCTAATAATATCTGCAAAATATTGAACGGCTTGTAATGTTTCAATATCATTTGCAAGACGAACCTCAGCTTTGGATGGGAGCTGTAACTTAGTTATAACACCTGTAAAGACGATGCGAGTTGTAGATTTGTATCGGCTCCCAAGTCTATTCTTAGAAGGGTTACCATTAATTGACTGGAAATCCGAATAGAAATGTTCGTTTTGCCATTGATTGTAATTCGTTCCTAATTTTTGTGGTGTGATTATATTATTTTCTTGTACGACTCCATCAACATTGATTATTACATCTTTTTTTAAACCTAAATTTTCGAATTTATTATATTCTTCTGGTGTTAAAAGATTATTGAGTGGAATGGAATACTGTTTAGTATCGTTGGGATTATATACATCGATATAGTAATTGTTATCACTTTTAATAATACCGTTAGAATCCAAAAACTGCATATCGGCATTTGTTTTATCATGAAATTCTTGTCTTAGTTTTCTAACTTTTTCATAACTTTTATCACTTTTGTCATAATTATCTACGAATTTTTCAAAAGCAGTTTGGACTGTTTTTACTTTTTTATTAATATAAAATTTCTCTAAAAATAGAGATTGTCCTAGGAAAAAAAGTAGGAATATGATTGTAAATAAAGTTGATGTTAATAAAAATAGTTTAAAGACGATACTTCTGTTTTTCACTGCGTCACCTCTTATGAGAAATACTGTAAATGATTTCTTTATCCCGCTTTAACCGGCAATAAGACTCCCACTTCAAAATTCGGCAAATACAAGAGAGTTAGGTGGGAGATCAACTGCCCGTAAAAGTCCGATTGGCTCAACTCATAATCAGTGGGGAATGGGAAAAATCCCCACTGATTAAAGTTTCACTTTATTATAACAAACGTTACAAGAAAGTAGAGGGGAGAAATCTGTCTCTTTATAAAATAGTTATTTATAAAAAGTCACATAAAAAGAACTCACCAGACGTATGACGAGTTCTTTAATGTATTATTGTTGAATTGCTGCATCTAAAGCGATTTCAATCATTTCGTTAAATGTAGTTTGACGCTCTTCAGATGTTGTTTCTTCGCCAGTGAAGATGTGATCGCTAACTGTTAATACAGATAATGCATTTACACCGTATTTCGCTGCTAATGTATAAAGAGCAGTTGTTTCCATTTCTACTGCTAATACACCGTAATCTCCAAGTTTTTTAACCATGTCCATGCTTTCGCGATAAAACACATCTGCTGTTAAAACGTTACCGACACGAACGTGTAATCCTTTTTCAGTTCCAGCATCGTAAGCTTTCTTTAAAAGATCAAAGTTTGCAGCTGGCGCGAAATCAAATCCTGGGAATGTTAAACGGTTCATATTAGAATCAGTACAAGCCGTCATTGCGATAATAACATCACGAACTTTTACATCTTTTTGAATTGCACCGCAAGTTCCAACGCGAATTAAATTTTTAACTCCGTAGCTTTGGATTAATTCGTTTACATAAATAGAAATAGAAGGAACACCCATACCTGTACCTTGAACAGATACACGTTTTCCTTTATAAGTTCCAGTGAAACCTAACATACCACGTACGTTATTATAGCAAGTAACGTCCTCTAGAAATGTTTCAGCGATATATTTTGCACGTAATGGATCACCAGGTAATAGAATAGATTCAGCGATTTCGCCTTGTTTTGCTTCGATATGTACACTCATGAAAAGTCCTCCTTATAATGTATTGATAGAAATCAATATCATTTGCATTATACACTACGAATCCTTTCAATTAAAATCTTTTTATTATTTGTAATATGTGCAAAATAGGAGGATTTCATAAATCATAATCTAGAATATATATCTTAAGAAGTTTTGTATGAATAGAGACAATAAAAATGGTAGGTGATGTTTTGAAAAATCTTGTCATTGGGCTTATTGCGTTAGTACTTATTGTGGCAGGAGGATTTTACATAAAAAAATATCAAGAAAACGAAGAGACTGTAGGAGATGTTCAGGAAGTAAAGTGGGATGTTTCAAATGGAAAGGGAAATGAGAAAGTAGATATTGTATTTCAGTTGTTAAACAAAAAGAATAATGAAATTCGTGGTGTAAATGATCAAATTCGGGCAGTGATTGTAGACGGACAGCTAAAAAACATACAACAAATTAAACCTACATTTGCAGGGAACGGGTCATATAAGTTATCTTCCAAAATAGCGAAAGACGAAGAATATACAATATTTTTATACGAAGATAAAAATAAGTCCGTAGAGTCATTCGCTAGGAAAGATTTTGGTAGAACGAAAGAGGAGAATAATAAGAAAAAAGTGAAATTTCCAATCGACAGTGTACTTACAAAAAAAATAGGAGATTATGAAGTTTCTCTTTTATTTGGAGCATTACATCCGAATGAACCAGTTACGTTAACATTTCAGTTTCAAGCGAAAAAGGGTGAAAAATTGAAATTACATTCAGAGAGAGGAGAAGTAGAGTCACTCTATATCGTGGATGAAACGAAGGAGAACTTTTTATACGCTATGCCTGTAGATACGGATGAGCAATTACAATACCGGATTACATTTCCTGCCGAGGGCACGTATAAAATGTGGGGGGATTTCTATATAAATGGTAAGAAGTATGAAAAAGAATTTATTGTACAAGTGCAAAAAAGAAAAAACAGCTAAGAATTTAGCTGTTTTTTCTTTTTCCTATTAATTTTGTTACAGAGAGCATTGTAATTGGTAAAGAATGATTCTTCCTAAATGCTAAATATTTACCGCTCCATGCTGGTTTATATTTTTCTTTAAAATGTCGTAATCCGCTGAAACTATACGTATAACGAACGTTATTAAAGATTGCAGCAGCCACTCGTTCAGACCAGAAAGACTGTGTAGATAAACCAACATTTGAAAGTGGTGCCATACCAATATTAAAGGAGTGGTATTCATTTTCTTTTGCCCATTGGAATAAGTGGATGAAAATTGCGTCCATAATGCCGCTAGGCGCATCGGGATAATATCGCATTAAATCGACAGATAATGATCCGTTTTGATATACGGGCATGAATGTTGTGAATGCAATAATTTTTCCATCTGCATCAGATAATGTTGCGATAGGAGCGCGACTAATATATTCACGATCGAAGTATCCGAGTGAAAAACCTTTCTCTTTTTTTCCACCAAGCCATGCATCTGAAACTTTTCTTAATTCTTCATATAATTCGTCTGAGAAAGGTGGCTCGTGAATAGAGAATGTATAGCCTTCTCTTTCAAAACGGTTGAAAGTAGCTCGCATGCCAGCACGTTTCTTTCCTGTTATTGTAAATGTATTTAAATCAACAACAGCTTCTTCACCGAGCTTAAAGAAGTTATAACCAAAATCGTGATATAAACTCATCCATTTGCTTTCAATTTGGTAGAATACACAAATGTATCCAAATCGATCAGCCTCAGCTAAAAACTCTTGCAATACAGTACGATAGGAGGAAGGGTCCCCAATTGGATCACCTAGTACAATAAGTCGTTTTCCAGTTATTGAGAAGAGAATGAGAGCTTTTCCATCGCTACTGAAAAAGAACTGTTTATCTCCTAAAAAACCTAAATGACTAAGTACATTTCCGCCATGTTCATCTAAGAAGTTTTGTAATCTTTTATCATTAGCTGGTTGCCCGGGAAATTCATTTCGATAACGATTTGCAATGAGTGAACCAATTAGTAAAAAAGTAGGAACAAAAAAGGCAGCTGCTAATGCACTTCGTTTCACTTGTGTAATATTACGAACGACAAAATCAGGTTTGAATGCTTCTTTTGCACCTGCAAATAAAATACCTAAGTTTTTATATAAATATAACGTTACAAGTAGGAATATAAAAACTTTTACGATATCGGAAAGTGAGACTTCCATTTTCTCACGTACAAACCTTTTACGAAGCATATACAATACAGCGAGTACGATTAATAAAATAAACGTTTCTTCAACATCAATTCCTTTTAGTGTATTAAAAATAGCAGCTCCAATTAAAGAAACAATCGTCATATAATAAGAACGTTTTGTTCCGTAATATATTCCCCGTGAAAGAATGAGGAGGAGAATACCGAATGTTAGCGATAAGCTAAAAGAAAATTGAATAAGGTGTTTTGGAGCTAGAATATGTAAGGCGTGTGCCCGATTTATACTTGTCGGTAGAATGGTTGATAAAATAACCATTAAGCCAGCAAATACCGTTAAAGCAGCAGATGCCCAAGAACCTAACTTTCCTAGAAAGTCACGCTGCAAAGTCCATATAACACCAGTTGTCTCTAGTGCAGGCGCAATAAAAGGTTTATCTTCAAACTTTTTAATGGCTACTCCTGTCATTTCAAAAGCTGCAAAAATGAGACCAAGGCAGAATGGTAAGATGTAATAGACGAGACGATATAATAACATAGCAGGGAGTAAAACACCTGTATCGATGCCGTATTGCCCAAGCCCAGTTAAGAAGACAAGATCAAATGATCCAAGGCCACCAGGAACAAGACTAACGACACCAGCTAAAGCAGCAATGACATATACGCCTAAAAACTTTTGGAATTCGATTTCAATGCCAAATAATAGTAATATGACGTACATAACAATACCAGCAGATACCCATTCGACTAATGAAACTAATGAGTATAAAACAGTTGGATTTTTCTCCTCTTCTTCTTGTCCCTCTGTTTGCGTCGCTTTTCTATTTTTTAATTTAGAAAATCCAATATATATAGGGACGAAAAGAGCGAAGAAGATAAGAACAGGCCATAGCCATGGTTTTTCATGTAAAATAAATCTCGTGTCTAATATTCCGATAAGACCAAGAAATGAAAGAATGGCTAATCCATTAATAAAGGCAGTTGTCATCCAAGCGATACTTTTAATAAGTTTTCCATTTTCTTTTATGTATGGACGATAAAGCATTGTGCGTACGCCGGCTCCAACGAGACCGCCAAACCCGATAAATCCATTTAAAGTATTAGCAATCCACGAGATACGGAAAATCTTTTGGACAGGGATATCAGCTTTTAAGTAACGAAGCATAACATAGTCATAAAAGAACATTGTTGATACAGCAAATGCACCAAGTGTAATTGCTAAAAAGACTCCTCCAGTTGGAATGTTTTTGATTGTATCAATCGCTTCTAAAAAAGAAATGCCCGCTAATTCTTTTTTTGCTTGAAAGAATACAATTGTTAATACAACAAATGGGAAGATAATTTTCCCGATTTGTAAGAAACGTTTCCATGAAAACGACATAAATACAACTCTCCTTGTGTAAGAAAACTGAGACAATAATATTATTATGACAAACTTCAAGAAAAATAAAAAGGTAAATTCCTGTATAGGGGAGCTATTTTTTATATAGGTATATTTAAAAGAATATTTTGTTTATCAGAAAATTAAGTTAGAATAAGATGAAAGAAGGAGGAGGGGGAGTATATGATTATAAAAGGTTATGTAGGATATGAGTTAGAAAAAGCGAAACCTAATACATCAGAAGACTTTTTTAACAGATCTGAAGTGACATATATATTAAATGATAAAGAGAAAACTTTTTCGGTTTTATACGTTCGATATTTTGAAGAAGTTTTACAAGAAATTACTCCTTTTGAAGGAAATCCAGTGTATAAAGTAGAAGAACAAAACATATATTTGCGCGATATTGTAGCGATATGTTGTTTAGTGAAAGATAGGGAGCTTCGTGCGCAAAAACGTTTGTATTTAAATAATATGGAAGAATTTCAACAATATTTTGATGAGGGAACGGTGTCGAAAGTACAAGAAATATTGGCTGAATTACATAAAAATAAAAGAGTAGAAATAGCGTGAAATGGCAAAGGAGAGAGAAAAAATGTCTAATTTGATGGTTGAAAATCAAACAGAACAAGTTTCTATATTTTTAGAAGATGCTATTTATTTGATAACCAATTATGTAAATTATCATACGTTGCCTTCTTTATTAGAGGAGACACCGGCAGGGAATGAGCAATATTATAAAGGGTTATTAGCATCAATGAGACGACTTCTCGTTTTTTGTGAAGAAGGACATGATGCATGTTTTGTTTTGTTGAATAGTCAGCCATTTCGAAAAACAGCAGCTGAAAAAATTTTATATAAAATTTACCATCAAGTAATTGCAGAGTTTTTTTCACCGAAGAGTGATTATTGGTATGAAAATAGTCGGTCTGCATATACAGGAAAAAATTCTATCGTTTTTCAACAAACACCACCTGCATCTTTGGGGCAAGTGATGAAGAGTTTAGAAGGTAAATTTCAATTGATGCGTGAAGAACTAGAATATTATGAGACGGATTATCAGACAAAGATGTTACACAAATATTGATTGAGAAAAAGAAGCTAAGGTGACTTAGCTTCTTTTCCTTTTGTACAGTTATATAAGGGATTTTCGTTGAATATAGTTAAGTGGATAGCATTAGGGAGGTGCAACATGAATCAGCAAGGTGTATTTACAGATTACTTTCATGAAGTAGAAAATTGGTGTGAAAGTGTTCTTCATGTATTAGATAGCCGCGCAATGGAAGTGTATGATGTCCATATGCTTGCTTATAAAATTCAGACGTTATTAGAGCGTATGAAAGAGCATGAGTATGAAACAGATGCAGAGTTTATGTATGAAATAAGCGATGATGTAGAACATATTCAGCATCACTTGCAGGAAGTATTTATGCAAGAAGAAGAGGAGTATGAATTATATGAAAGAGGGGATAGTGAACGAGCTGTTCCAATTGGAGGACATACACTCCCACCATTACCTTATCCGTATAATGCGTTAGAACCGTATATTTCTAAAGAAATTATGATGTTACACCATGATAAACATCATCGTAGTTACGTGGAAGGGTTAAATAAAGCAGAGAAGATGATGGAAGAAGCGAGAAAAACAAATCAATTTGATTTAATTAAGCATTGGGAAAGGGAAGCGGCTTTTCATGGATCAGGTCATTACTTACACACAATATTTTGGAATAACATGAAAAAAGATGGTGGTGGAAGTCCAAGAGGTGCTTTTTCACAACAAATCGAACAAGATTTTGGGAGCTTTTTACGTTTCCAAAAACATTTTACAGAAGCGGCCTCTAAAGTAGAAGGTTCAGGCTGGGCAATTCTCGTTTGGGTGCCCCGGTCTGGAAGGTTAGAAATTTTGCAAAGTACACTTCATCAATTATTTACACAATGGGATACGATACCACTTCTTGTACTAGATGTCTGGGAACATGCGTATTATTTACAATACCAAAATCGAAAAGATGAATATATTAAAAACTGGTGGAATGTTGTAAACTGGCCTGATGTAGAAAAAAGGTTTGAAACTGCGAAACAAATTGAATGGACACCATATTAGACGCAAATTCCCTGCGTCTTTTTTAATGGAAGCAGAAGGAAGATTTCGTTCATATTTTAAAAGGCCAAGCATACACTTGTACAAAAAGTGCCAAAAGGACGTGGGGGGAAATATGAGACGAATTTGTGTAATCATTACGCTTCTTATTATGTACGCAAGCGTTATGCCGATTCCTACATATGCAAAGATGAACAGCAATGTCAGTGCTCGAAATGCTGTATTAATGGAGCAACAGTCTGGTCGTGTATTATACGGAAAAGCAGAACATGAGCCGCAAAAAATTGCTAGTATAACAAAAATCATGACCGCCTTGTTAGCTGCTGAATCAGGGAAGATGAAAGAAATGGTATCAGTTAGTAATGAAGCGGTGAGAGTGGAAGGATCGGCAATCTATTTAAAGCCTGGACAAAAAGTGAAGTTAGAAGATTTAGTATACGGACTTATGCTTAGATCTGGTAATGACGCAGCGCAAGTAATTGCTGAAAGTGTGGGTGGGAGTATAGATGGATTCGTATATTTAATGAATGAGAAGGCAAAAGAAATTGGAATGAAAGATACTCACTTCTCAAACCCTCATGGTTTAGATGGAGATGGATCACATTATTCGTCGGCTTACGATATGGCATTATTAACAAAATATGCAATGGGGAACGAGAACTTTAAGAAAATCTTTGGAACAAAAACGTATAAATCAGATTCTTGGGATTACCCGTGGAAAAATAAACATAAGCTGGTGACATCTTATTATGAATTTGCAACAGGAGGAAAAACAGGCTTTACGAAGAAAGCAGGAAGAACGCTTGTTACAACGGCATCAAAAGATGGACTAGATTTAATTGTCGTAACTTTGAGTGCTTCTAGTGACTGGGATGATCATATGAATTTGTTTGATAAAGGTTTTGAACGTTTCAAACAAACGAAAGTTTTAGGACAAGGAGCAATTGCTGAAATAAATGAAAAGAAGTATGCCAACCATGTTTATACGAAAAATGGTTTTTCAGTACCGTTAACTGAAGAGGAAAGAAAGAACGTGGTATTAAAAGTTGAACTTGATAAAAGTGCAAATCTTAAGGACGGAGTAAAGGTTGGAAAGACAGATGTTTATGTTGGTAATGAGAAAGTTGGAGAACGGAATTTATTTTATAGTAAACGGAAGTTAGTAGCTACAACGGGACTTTACTGGAATAATGTGAAAGAGATTTTTTCTTACATGATAGGTGTTGGGAACGATGGTTAATCTCGTATGGGTAGCGATGGCTGTTATTGGGATTGTATACGCCATGATAAACGGAACGATGGAAGAAGTGAATAAAGCTGTATTTGACGGGGCAAAAGATGCAGTAACGATTTGTATAGGACTTATTAGTGTTTTAGTATTTTGGCTTGGTTTAATGAAAATTGCAGAGGAAGCGGGACTGTTAAAAAAGTTAGTTACACTTTTTATGCCGATAGTAAAGAGGTTGTTTCCAGAAATACCGAAGGATCATCCGTCCATGGGATTTATTTTATCCAATATGATGGCAAACTTTTTTGGTCTAGGTAATGCAGCAACTCCTCTTGGTATTAAAGCGATGGAACAACTAAAAGAGTTAAATGGAGGAAAGGATTCGGCGAGCCGTTCTATGGTGACGTTTCTAGCATTAAATACATCGGCTATTACATTAATTCCTACGACAGTCATTTCGATTCGAATGACGTATGAATCAGCGAATCCTACTGAAATTGTTGGGGTAACTTTTATTGCACAAGTACTTTCTATGATTGGAGCAATTTGGATTGACCGCTATTTTTACCGAAGAAGGAGTAGAAAGGGGCGGAAAAAATGAGTATTGTAAATACAATTTCCTTATGGGTAATCCCTTGTGTAATTGGTTTTATCCTTTTATATGGGACGATAAAGAAAGTGCCGACGTATGAATCGTTCGTTGAGGGAGGAAAAGAAGGGATTCAAATTGCAATTTCCATTTTACCGTTTATGGTTGGAATGCTTGTGTCTATTTCTATATTCCGATCGTCAGGTGCGCTAGATGCAATGATATCAGTAATGAAGCCAATGTTAGATTTAATTCATGTTCCAGCAGAAATCGTTCCATTAGCACTAATACGCCCTATTTCTGGCTCTGCTGGTCTAAGTATTACGACTGATTTAATTGCCACATATGGGCCAGATTCATTCATTGGGAGATTAGCTTCTACGATGCAAGGGAGTACAGATACGACTTTTTATATTTTAACAGTATACTTTGGAGCTGTTGGTATTAGAAAAATGGGAGATGCATTAAAAGTAGGTCTTTTTGCAGATTTAATCGGAATTATTTGCTCGATTGTCTTTGTTTCTCTATTGTTTCAGTAAAGCTATTCATTTTTTATGCTATTTCGCGTATAATACGTATACGACCACTATTAAGGTGTAGCTTAATAGTGGTTTTTTTATGCAGTATTTTTGACAAAATGATGAACTTTTATTGTGAGAAATATGAAAAATATGGACAATAATAAAGGATAAAAACATGATTTGACCTTTATATGTTTATTATCATCGCTATGTTGTTTAAGTGAGATGGAGCGAATAACCGTAAAGCGTATGCGGTTGCCAAGTCTTTCTAATGTAAGGTAAGATAAATTCGAGGTGAAAAAAAGAAATGGAACGATTACAAAAAGTGATTGCGCAAGCAGGTATTGCATCGAGAAGAAAGGCTGAGGAATTAATTCAGCAAGGAAAAGTAAAAGTTAACGGAAAAATAGTGAAAGAGTTAGGAACAAAAGTAACTCCTCAAGATAAAGTAGAAGTAAATAACATCCCTCTTGAAAAAGAAGAACCTGTTTATTTTTTACTATATAAACCAACTGGTGTAATTTCAAGTGTATCAGATGATAAAGGTAGAAATGTTGTAACAGACTTTTTCCCTGAAATTACACAACGTTTATTCCCAATCGGACGTCTAGATTATGATACGTCAGGAGTATTATTAATGACAAACGACGGGGACTTCGCAAATATATTAATGCATCCTAAATATAAAGTTGAAAAAACGTATGTTGCAAAAATAAAAGGTCCACTAACAGGTGAGAAAATTCGTATGTTAGAACGCGGTGTTGCACTAGAAGATGGTAAAACAGCACCAGCACATGTGAAAATCATTTCTTGGGACAAGCGTAAAGAGATGGCTATTGTACAATTAACAATTCATGAAGGACGTAATCGTCAAGTGCGTCGTATGTTTGAAGCGTTAGACTGTAAAGTAGTGAAATTAAAACGTGAACGTTATGCTTTCTTAGAAGTAGGAAGCCTGCGACCTGGTGATGCGAGAGAATTGACACCACATGAGGTGAAACAATTACGCGCGCTTGCTTCTACAAAGCCAAGATAAGCTATAGAGTTAAAAATTCACCAGTGGAGTGCTCTGCTGGTGATTTATTCAATACAACATTTACAGAAGATAATACATAACATTTACCGAGGAGAGGAGAGGTAATATGAAGAAAAATCGCTTATTATTTCGCGTTATTATTCTACTCATTTTATGTGGTGCTGTAGGATTTACCCTTTATCAAGGATTCTTTGCTAATAAAGAGAAAATGCAAATCGGAAAAGAAGCACCTAACTTTGTTGTGACGGATTTAGAAGGGAAGAAAATTGAACTAAAAGATTTAAAGGGGAAAGGTGTATTTTTAAACTTTTGGGGCACGTGGTGTAAACCTTGTGAAAAAGAAATGCCTTATATGAATGAGTTATATCCAAAGTATAAAGAAAAAGGCGTTGAAATCATAGCGTTAGATGCAGATGAAACGGATATTGCAGTAAAGAACTTTGTGAACCAATATGATTTGAAATTCCCAGTTGCAATTGATAAAGGACAAAAGATTATAGGAACGTATGGAGTAGGTCCATTACCGACAAGCTTTTTGATTGATAAAGATGGAAAAGTAATGGAGCAAATTATAGGTGAACAAACGAAAGAACAGTTAGAAGGGTATTTAAAGAAAATTACTCCGTAATAAAGAAAGCCTTTACATAAGAGGTGCGTGTCTATAGTGCCTCTGGTTTAAAAATTCTGAGTATTGCGGTAACTCGAGGTTAGAATATACAATAGTACATATAGATACAGGGGCGGTGAGAGTGTTGAAAGAAATTAAGTGTGAATGTGGACATGTTAATCCGATAGGAACCGTTTTTTGTGAAGCTTGCGGGAAACCATTTGAAAGCAATGAAAATGCAAAACTATTGGATATGCGCTATGAGGGGAGTGCACGGAGATCTCTCACGCAAACAAAAACGATAGTCGATAAAATTTGGAGCTTTTTCTCTTCTGTAAAAGTGGGTGTATGGCTAATCGTTATAACTTTAGCTGCATCAGCGATAGGAACTATTTTTCCGCAAGAAATGTACATAACTCCAGGGATTGCACCAGCTGAATATTATAAACAAGAATACGGATTTTTAGGACAATTATACTATCAATTAGGATTTAATAATTTATACGGTTCATGGTGGTATATGATTTTGATTGCTTCTATCGGTATTTCACTTGTGATATGTAGTTTAGACCGCGTTATTCCGCTTTATAAAGCTTTGAAAAAGCAAGGCGTAAAAAGACATCCTAGCTTTTTAAAGAGACAGAGAATATATGGGACTGGTACACCGCAAGATGGTGACCTGGAAACAGTGCAAAAGAATTTAAAGAAAAGAAACTATAATGTGAAAGTGGAAGACGGAAACGTTTTAGCAGAAAAGGGACGCTTCTCGCGTTGGGGTCCATATGTAAATCATATCGGTCTTATTATCTTTTTATTCGGTGCGATGCTTCGTTTTTTACCGAGTATGTACGTAGACGAAGCACTTTGGTTACGTGATGGTGAAACGAAAGAAATACCAGGGACGGATGGACAATACTACTTAAAAAACGAGAAATTTATAAAAGAAGTTTATGATAAAAGTAAGGACAAGGAAGTTTTTGAGGAAGCGATTGATCGTGTAGGCGATAAAATGATTGCGAAAAACTTCCAAACGAATGCTGTATTATATAAAGCTGTGGGTGAAAATATAGTAGGGCAAAAACCAAAGTTGGAAAAAGTAAAAGAAGCGGAAATTCGAGTGAATGAACCACTGAAATTTGATCAATTTGCAGTGTATCAAGTGGATTATAAAGAAAGTGAATTTAAAAGTATGTCCTTCAACTTGCAAAATAAAGAAAATAATCAAAAATGGGGACCGATTAAAGTAGATTTAACGAATCCTAAGGAAAAATATGATTTAGGAAATGGTTATTCTCTAGAACTATTAAGCTATTTTCCTGATTTTTATTTTGATGAGAATGGAAAACCAAATACAAAAACGAAATTACCGAACAATCCTGCATTTGTATTTAAAATGTTTACACCTGAAACACCGGATGGTGAAGTGAGTTTTGTTGGTATTCAGCAAAATATAGAACCTGATGGAAACAACAAATACAAAATGTCGTTTGCAGGTGTTGAAATGCAAAATGCAACAGCACTTACTGTAAGAAAAGATTTAACGCTTTGGATTCTCGGTATTGGAGGATTTATATTTATGGTTGGTGTCATTCAAGGTATGTATTGGAATCATCGCCGTATTTGGATACAACGGGTTAATGATGAATGGTGGATTGCAGGGCATACGAATAAAAATTGGTTCGGTTTAAAGAAAGATATTGAAAGAGTAATAGAAGGTACAGCAATTCCACAGCCAAATGATAAAGTAATTGATAAAAAAATTAGTTAAGGTGGGGAAACGATATGGTGCAAATAAGTAGTAACTTTCTCTTTACCGCATTTATTTTATATTTAATTGCGACTCTATTTTTTGGGGGAGCCATTAAAGAAAAGGGTCATAAATGGGCAAATATAGGAATAACAATTACAATTTTAGGGTTTATAGCACAAACAGTATATTTTGTTACAAGGTGGATTGCATCAGGGCATGCGCCAGTTAGTAACTTTTTTGAATTCGGTACATTTTTCGGCATGATGCTTGTAGGAGCATTTATTGTAATGTATTTTATGTACCGCGTAAGTATAATCGGACTATTTGCATTACCAGTTGCGCTTTTATTAATTGCCTATGCAAGTATGTTTCCGAGGGAAATATCTCCGCTTATTCCATCATTAAAAAGTAATTGGTTACATATTCACGTGACGACTGCAGCAGCAGGACAAGCAATTTTAGCGATTAGTTTTATTACGGGCGTAATGTATTTATTGAAAAATGTAGATCAATCAACGAGAAGTAAACGGACATTTTGGCTAGAGATGGTAGTATTTACACTTGTTTGTACAGTTGGATTTATTGGAGTAACAATGGTATTTTCTAGTATGAAATATGAAGCGAAGTTTCAATGGATTGATAAAAATGAACAACAACTGGAAATGAAGTATAATCTTCCGGCTTTAGTTGGACCGCATGAAGGGAAGTTACTGACAGAAAATAAATTAGAACCGGCAGTTGAAGTTCCAGCGATTGTAAATGCGAAAAAATTAAATACTGTTATTTGGTCAGTGTTAGTTGGAACATTACTTTATATTGTATTAAGACTTGTTTTACGGAAGCGAGTATCGGCGGCACTTCAGCCGTTAGTAAAGAATACGAATAGTGATTTACTAGATGAAATCGGATATCGATCTATTGCAATTGGATTCCCGGTTTTCACATTAGGAGCGTTAATTTTTGCAATGATTTGGGCTCAAATAGCGTGGACGCGTTTTTGGGGCTGGGATCCGAAAGAGGTTTGGGCACTTATAACGTGGCTCTTTTATGCTGCAGTACTACATTTACGATTATCTAAAGGGTGGCATGGAGAGAAATCAGCTTGGCTTGCAGTAATTGGTTTTGCAATTATTATGTTTAATTTTATTGTAGTAAACTTAATTATTGCCGGTTTACATTCATATGCATAGAGAAATAAAATAGGAGAGTGCATGTCACTTTCCTATTTTATTTTTGTCAACTTTTCTTCTTTTTTGAGAAAAACATGACAAAGTAGCGGTTGATTTTGTAAAATGATGTCGAGGACATTATATACTGTTCAAAAAAAATACATAGTTTTGGAAAAAAATTGAACAAAATTTATTATTCTTGTGAAGCATAATATGGGAAGTGAAACATTTAGAAGATTGCTTAAATAAACGAGAATAGCGCAACATAATAGTAAAGAAGGGTAGGTGTGAACCGCTGAGGTGAGAGTACGCAGCGGGTAGAGATGGAAAATGAATCAAGAATTTTAATTGTAGATGATGAGGATCGTATTCGTCGTTTATTGAAAATGTACTTAGAAAGAGAACAATACACAATTGAAGAAGCAGATAATGGTGATACAGCTTTAGAAATGGCGTTGCAAAATGATTACGATTTAATCTTATTAGATCTTATGATGCCTGGTAAAGATGGCATTGAAGTATGTAGAGGGGTTCGTGAGAAGAAAGCGACACCAATTATTATGCTGACAGCAAAAGGTGAAGAAGTAAATAGAGTACAAGGATTTGAAGTTGGAACAGATGATTATATTGTAAAGCCATTTAGTCCACGTGAGGTCGTGCTACGTGTGAAAGCGGTATTACGTCGTGCTGTACCAACAACATTTTTTACACAAGATACAACAACAAAAGATGTTACTGTATTCCCGCACTTAACAATTGATAATGATGCACACCGTGTTACTGCAGATGGTAATGAAGTAAACTTAACGCCGAAAGAATATGAGTTACTATTATTTTTAGCGAAAGCTCCTGATAAAGTATTCGATCGTGAGCAACTGTTAAAAGAAGTATGGCAATATGAATTCTTCGGAGATTTACGTACAGTTGATACACATGTAAAGCGTTTACGTGAGAAGTTAAGCAAAAAATCACCAGATGCAGCGAAAATGATTGTTACTGTTTGGGGTGTAGGTTACAAATTCGAGGTTGTGAACGACTGATGCTTTGGAGAAGTGTAGTAGGGAAGTTATGGATGACCATATTACTTCTCGTTTCGTTTGTTCTTGGATTTGTTGCGATTTTACTTTCACAGTTTTTTAGAACGTATTATGTTGATATGAGTGAAGCTAGGCTTCAAAAAGTCGCAACAAGTGTTTCGGAGTTAATTGAAGAAGGTGCCGATGTAAAAACGATTGAGAATATCGCGTACAAATTCTCTGATCCACTTTCAAGGATTATTATTGTAGAAGATGGTAAGGAAATCTCTTCTTCACCGAAACAAGAAGGGTTAGTCACCCTTACAATGGATGATTTAAAAGAAGATAAAGAATTAGCTGCTGTTTTTACGGACAAAAAAGAAATTAAAAATAACGTTAGAAAAGCGTCTAATAGTAGGAAGAATAAAAACACCGAAAATGATATTATGATCGTAGGAAAACCAGTGCAATCAAAAAATCAAAGTGCAGTGTTCGTATATGAATCTTTACAAGTACCGATACAAGGTATGGAAAGAACGACTGATTTTATTTTCTTATCGGCTGGAATTGCGATTATATTAACAACTTTCTTTGCGTTCTTCTTATCTACTCGGATTACAGCACCGCTTCGTAAAATGCGTGAGGTTGCTTTTGAAGTGTCACGTGGTAAGTTTGATGCAAAGGCTCCTATGGTATCTCAGGATGAGATTGGTGAGCTTGCAACGGCCTTAAATCAAATGGGAAAACAGTTGAAGTTCAATATGAACGCCTTGCAACAAGAAAAAGAGCAGTTAGCAAGTATTTTGAGTAGTATGGCAGATGGGGTTATTACGTTAAATCAAGAAGGTGAAGTTGTAGTAATCAATCCGCCGGCCGAACATTTCTTACAAGTTTGGCAAGAAGAAAAAGAGATAGAGCTAAGTAAAAAACTACCTTCTGAACTTGTGGAACTATTCCATCTCGTTGTAGAAAGCGAACAACAACAAGTTGTTGAAATTAATTTACAAAAAGGGAACTATGTAGTTCTTATGACGCCGCTTTACAATCAAACGAAAATTCGTGGAGCTGTAGCAGTACTGCGAGATATGACGGAAGAACGTCGTCTTGAAAAGATGCGTCAAGACTTTATTGCGAATGTATCGCATGAACTTCGTACACCAATGGTAATGCTACAAGGGTATAGTGAAGCGATTTTAGATGATATTGTGCAAACGAAAGAGGAAATTGATGAGTTTGTTCAAATTATTTATGATGAATCTGTTCGTTTAGGTAAACTTGTAAATGAATTGTTAGATTTAGCTCGTATGGAAAGCGGTCATGTAGAGTTACATATTGGTGAAGTGGATATACATCCGTTTGTTGAAAAAATTGGTCGTAAATTCCAAGGGATTGCAAAGGATAAAGAAGTTGAACTAACAGTTGATTTCCGAAATCCGATCGAAGAATATGCGTTTGATGCAGATCGGATGGAACAAGTGTTGACGAACTTGATTGATAACGCAATTCGTCATACGAATGCGGGTGGACATGTAACGCTTGTAATTGATACGAAAAATAATGACCTCATTTTTGAAGTGCAAGATTCGGGTGCAGGCATTCCAGAAGAGGATATTCCATTTTTATTTGATCGTTTCTATAAAGCTGATAAAGCAAGAACACGTGGGAAAAAGGGTGGAACAGGACTCGGGCTTGCGATTGCGAAAAACATTGTTCAAGGTCATGATGGTAAAATTTCTGTTTCAAGTGTTGTTGGAGAAGGAACTACATTCTCTGTATATTTACCGAATCGTATAATTTAGATATACGTTTTTAAAGTTGATAATGAATAAAGTTCTGCTGTTTTTTATTTTTTTGTAAACTCAATTAAATAAAGAATGGTAGAACTTTTTTCTATCTTGGTCGAATTAAGAATAACAAGAGAGGTGCTGTGAAGAAATGAAATTATATACAAAAACAGGAGATAAAGGAACGACAAGTGTAATAGGTGGCAGGGTGGATAAAGATGATATCCGTGTGGAAGCTTATGGAACAATAGACGAGGCAAATTCTCATATTGGATATGCAATGACTAAGCTTCAAGGCGGGGCTTTTAGAGATATTTACAATGAGCTCGAAAATATTCAACATGAGCTATTTGATTGCGGAGGAGACTTGGCAATAGTGGAACAAAAAATTCCTTATAAAGTGACAATTGAGATGGTTGGTAGCTTAGAAAGAAAGATTGATTTGTATATAGAAGAAGCCCCGGCATTAGAGCGCTTTATTTTGCCAGGTGGTAGCGAGGCGGCGGCTGCTATTCATATTGCACGTACCATTGTAAGAAGAGCAGAACGCTCTATAGTATCATTGCAAAAAGAAGTGAATATAAATGAAGTTGTCTTAAAGTATGTAAATAGATTATCTGATTATTTGTTTGCGATAGCTAGAGTAATAAATGCCCGATTACAAGTGAAAGATGTGGAGTATAACCGTAGTGCATTAGTTTTTCGTGACAAGAAAGAGAAGGAAGTGAAGTAATTCACTTTCTTTTTTTTGTATACTTTTTTCTGTAATATACCAAAATAGAGAAGGTATGGTGTTAACTAGAAAACGGAGGATGTATATGAAAGTTTTAAAATGCGGCGTCATGTTATTGAGTATACTGTTTGTATCTCAATTACATGTTTACGCAGAAGAAAATCGATGGACATGGCCTGTTGAAGGTCAGATAAGTGATTATTTTGGGACAAGGCATGGAAAACACTATGGTATTGATGTGGCTGCGCCGATTGGAACGCCTGTGGCAGCTATCCAAGATGGTAAGGTAACGAAGTCTTATTATTCAAGTAGTTATGGAAATGTTGTATTTATTAAACACGGAGAATATGAGGCTGTATATGCACATTTAAATAAGAGATATGTGGATCAAGGAGATTATATTTCAAAAGGAGAAAAAATTGGAGAAGTAGGGAACACGGGAGAGTCGCGAGGTGCACACTTACATCTAGAACTTCATCAAGGAAGATGGACGATGGCGAAAAAGAATGCGATGAACCCATTGCTTGTTTTAAGTGAACAAAGAAATGAAGTTGTTTCTTCATCATTATATGTCGTACAAAAAGGGGATACTTTAGTTAGTATTGCACGGAAATTTAGTATGACACTTAAGGAAATTAAAGAAAAAAATGGATTGCAGCAAGAGCTAATTTATCCTAATCAACAATTATATGTTAAGTGAAGGCAACGTCTCAAAATTTAAACTTTGAATATTCTTAAATAAGGTTCAATGTAAATGAAATTATATGGGCGCTTCTGCTAGAAGTATTGAGTGAATTAGAGTATCTATATCTAAAAGAAAACCGTCCCAAAATTTATTTTGGGACGGTTTCTTTTACCAAAAAATAAAGACACATATAAATCCAGAAATAGCTAAATAGCTATATAAGTAAAAAACTTTTGTTCTTGTTTTCTCTTTTGTTCGAAACAGTACGATAGTCGGTTCAATTAAACCGATTGTCAAACAAAGTAGGCCAAGAAGCATACAACCAATTGAAATAGAATACAGGGCGATTTGTGGTGCTTGAAATGGAATCATCCATTTTAATAAAAATGCAATAAGTGCAGTGTAACAAATGCTACCGATGTATTTATTCAGTGGTGTATTAGAACGAAAACCGGGAAGTTTTTTTAAGAAAGAGCGGGAAACAACTTCTGTTTGTAAAGATGTATGCTCTTCAATAATTTTTTGAGCTTCTTTTCCTTTTTGAAAAAGAGATAAGATCCAATTTCGCTCACCCTGAAAAATAAATTGAGAAGTTGTCAAATAGTGATCAATCTTCACTTTATTCCAACTCTTCCACGGATGACGCTCACACAATTTTAATTTACTTTCTGTTTTTTTATCATACTGATAAATACTGATGCCATCTTCATCGAAAGTAGCATAGTATGTCTCGTTTGAGAATGTACCTAAATCGATTGGGCAGTAGAAAAGTAATTCTTTTTTTAAATAAAAGTATTCTTTTCTTAAATTTTTTTTCATCGCTTCTCGAATAGAATGTCTCTTTTCTTTTTTCATGACATTTCCTCCATAACTCAGAAAATGTTCTTATCTTAACAATTCAATATCTTATCACTTTTAATTATATATGACTAGGGAATTCAAAAGAGAAATGCCGAATAATAAAAAATATGGATTGTATTGTAAAATATCTCGCAATTTATTTGTTGTTACGAAAAATAAACAACTAATTATAAATAAGTTACAATTTTTTAGTTCACAATGTTATGAGGTTGTTGTATAATGAAGGGGAAAATAGAATATCGGTCTATCTTCGGGGCAGGGTGAAAATCCCGACCGGCGGTGATGAACTATTTATGATTTTGTTCTAAGCCCGCGAGCCGTTAAGGCAGGATTTGGTGCGATTCCAAAGCCGACAGTATAGTCTGGATGGGAGAAGATGGAGGTTCAAGCGTTCAAAAAAGATATGGATTTGAACGTCTGTTTGATGTGCCTTAAATTCTCCCTTTGTGTAAAACACAAAGGGTTTTTTCGTTCTATGAAAAAATAGGCATAGCAGAACCTTTCCACTTTCCATGAGATGATCGATGGAAAAGGAGAGAGAAAGATGAAACAAAAAAACAGTGTAGTGCAGATGGTGAGTGTAGCGATGCTAAGTAGTATTGCATATTTACTAATGATGTTGGATTTCCCGTTCCCAGGGCTTCCGCCATTTTTGAAAATTGATTTTAGTGATGTACCAGCTCTAATTGCAGCAATTATCTTTGGACCAGTAGCAGGAGTGATTGTAGAGGCGATAAAGAACATTTTACATTACGGGATTCAAGGAAGCTTAACGGGAGTACCAGTTGGAGAAATTGCAAACTTTATTGCAGGATGTTTATTTATTGGACCAGCAGCTTTCTTATTTAGAAAGTATCGTACTGTAAAGAGTTTAACGACAGGATTAATGCTAGGGACAATTACAATGGCACTTATTATGAGTGTATTAAACTACATCATCATATTCCCGGCTTACACTTGGTTTTTAAATTCACCGGCTATGTCTAGCGAAGCTATAAGAACAACGGTTGTAACGGCAATCTTACCATTTAATTTAATTAAAGGAATTGTTGTAACAATTGTATTTGTAGCATTATTTTCACGCCTGAAAGTATGGGTGTTTGCAAAAATGAAAAATGCATAATAAATATTAAAACCATTAGTAGTGTGGAACTACTAATGGTTTTTTATTAAGGAAAATAAAATTCAGATACAAAAAATGCCCCTCATCAATATGAGGGGCATTTTTTGAAGTTAATAAAAGACTATTCGAATTTTAAAGCGTCTCCGTCGAATGATTCGTCAGCAACTTTAATTGAGTCAGTTGGACAGCCTTCGAATGCATCCATCATATCTTCAATTAATACATCTGGAATTTCAACGATACCTTGGTTATCGTCTAATGTTACAAATGCAATACCTTCATCATCATAGTCATAAATGTCTGGTGCAGCAGCGCCACAAGCACCACATGCAATACAAGTATCTTTATCAACGATTGTATATTTTGCCATCTTTTTTCCCTCCTGATAATATGTATGTGAAAAGCTCGCCATAAAAATTATAACCTTATTGTAAAACGGTTTGTGAAACTTTTCAACATAAAATTATAATGATAATGATAATGCTTATCAATTAGAGTGTCAACTTATTTTTGAATTATGTCATAAGATTTTCAAAATACGTAAATGTGATTTCGTTTGATACAATAGAATATATACAAGTATATATTTCTTATAGGATAAGTTTAATGAGCGACAGTAGATAGTGTAATTGTACTGAAAAGAATGAAGTTAAGATTGGAAGGTGGAAGCGGTCATGCAAATACAATATACTTTGTTGCATTGTTTAAAACAATTGAATGGTGAAAGAACCGTTTCTTCTATTTATTATTTACTAAAGGGCAAACGTTCTTCGCAAACTTTACAAGATGGAAATATGTTCCGGATTTCTTTTTTATTCGGAATATATAAATCATTAAATAGAAATGACTATGATGGTGAAGTTGTAAAGTTGTTGCAAGCGGATTTTATTCAAGAAATACATGAAAATACATATGTGTTAACACCTACGGGTAAAATGCAGTTACATAAATGGGAGGAAGTTTATGCTTTTCCAGCGCATTTGCATGGTTTACATTATGGTGAATTAGGTGAAACATTTTGGAAAAGATTATCATTGATTATTCAAACCATATCAAATTTACAACAGAATAATACGAAGTTTATCCCAATTCAACAAGATACAGAAATAATGATGTGGGTAAAACGTTTTCTAACAGGAAGGCCATATAAGAGAAGTGAGTTGGCGAGGAAACTATGGACGGAAGTACATAATCTTTTGGAAAAGAGTAATGCGATAGAAGCGACGATTGTAACATATCGACTAACGGGCTATGAACGTATTGGTTGTACATTGCAACAATTAGCAGAAATTACGAAACAAGATATATTTAAGGTGTATTTTTTATTTTGGGGTACAATGCATTTCTTTATACAAGAAGTACGTGATAAAGAAAATGAATTTCCACTATTAGCTGAAATTATATCTTATCCAAATGAGAGAGCTGAATTATTTAGTTTATCCACGAAAAAAACATATAATTTTTGGAGACAAGGGCGTTCTTTAGAAGAAATAGCAACGATTCGGAATTTAAAGGTTGCAACGATAGAAGATCATTTTGTTGAAATTGCTTTGCGAGAAAAAGATTTTTCTATTGAAATGTTTATGGAAAAAGAAAAGATAGACAAAGTAATAAAAGTAATTGAAGCATTACAAACGCGGAAGTTACGTGTTTTGAAACAAGAGGTTGGAGAAGATATCTCTTATTTTGAAGTTCGTCTTGTATTAGCGCGGATGGAGGGTGTAAATGAAACTTGAAGAATATTTATATAAGTGGTTTGGATATTCTGAATTTCGTCCAGGGCAAAAAGGAGTTATTACAGATTTATTAGAAGGAAAAGATGTGATAGCAATGCTTCCGACTGGAAGAGGGAAATCTATGTGCTATCAGTTTCCGGGGCTTATGCGAGAAGGAACAGTGCTTGTTGTATCACCGTTATTATCTTTAATGGAAGATCAAGTGACACAATTAAAGTATGTTGTGAAAAACCGAGTGATAGCATTTAATAGTTTTCGGACATTAAATGAAAAAAGAGAAGCGATGAAAAAATTATCTTCATATAAATTTATTTTTGTTTCACCAGAGATGTTACAGTCGGAGTTATTAATTAGGGAATTGAAGAAAATTCATATTTCATTATTTGTTGTTGATGAGGCTCATTGTATTTCTCAATGGGGTTATGATTTTAGACCGGACTATAAGAAACTAAATGTAGTTATTGAAAATATTGGTTCTCCTACAGTATTAGCATTGACAGCCACAGCGACAAAAGGGGTACTGCAAGATATCGCAGACAGTTTAAATTTAAAGGGTGCCGCGGAACATGTATACTCTATTGATCGTCCTAATATTGCAATGGAGGTGCAATTTGTAGAGACGATAGAAGAAAAGAAAGAGGCGCTTTTGGAGCAGGTGATGTATTTACAAGGGCCGGGGATTGTATATTGTTCAAGTAGAGCGTGGACAGAAAGGTTAACGGAATACTTGAGAGGAAAAGGTGTTACTGGTGTAGCTTTTTATCATGGTGGTATGGAACATGAAGAGCGTATGTTAATTCAACAACAGTTTATGAATGATCAATTGCAGCTTGTAATATGTACAAGTGCATTTGGTATGGGGGTAAATAAGGCGAATACGCAATATATTATTCATTTTCATTATCCAACTAATATAGCTTCTTACTTACAAGAAATCGGAAGAGCTGGAAGAGATGGCGAACCGAGTATAGCTATTTTATTGTGTAGTCCGTTGGATCATGATTTACCAATTTCAATCATTGAGGATGAATTGCCAAGTAAGTCGCAAATACAATTTTTATTTTCTTTACTACAAGAAAGAATGTTTCAAACGAAAGAATTACCAATAGAAGATGTAGAAGAAATTTGTTATAATGCAGCAAGATTTAATGAGCAATATTGGCGTTTCGTTCGTTATCATCTCGAACAGGTTGGAATTATACAACAACGAAGATTATTATTAGAGGGTTTGTCAGATGAAATTATGAACCGATTAATAGCTGAAGTAGAAATAAGGTTGCGTAATAAATATAGTGAGTTAGAAAATATGAAGTCATGGATACGAGTTAAAGGATGTAGACGTGAATATGTGCTGCAACAGTTCGGTTATAGGAAAGAAAAAGAGTTAAATAATTGCTGTGATTATTGTGGTATTACAAAAGAAGATTATAAAAAAAGACGAGCGCAACAATCGGATTTCGACTATAATTGGGAAACAGAGTTACAAAAGCTTTTCGGCCTAGAAAAGATGGGGGAATGATGAACATTCAAAGGCATAATGTTGAAGATATGAGTCCGCAGGAAATAAGGCTGAATCTATATATAACACAGTTAATTATTATCGGTATTGGCTGTTTACTAGCATATATATTATTTCAAGATGTAAAAGAAGTGTTTAATTTATGGAGATGGGAACCAGTATCTATACTTATTATAGGTGGTTTGTTAGCGATTGGTATTGTGTTATTAGATTATGTTGCAATGCGAGTGTTTCCAGAGTCTTGGTTTGATGATGGTGGTATTAACGATAAGATGTTTCGAGGAATGTCGGTTCTGCATTTACTCATTATTACGTTCGTAATCGGTTTTGCAGAAGAATTTTTATTTAGAGGTGTAGTGCAGACTCATTTTGGAATTGTAATTGCGAGTTTCGTATTTGCAGTGTTACATATTCGTTATATAACAAAGCCATTTTTGTTTTGTTTCGTCTGTTTCATTAGTTTTGTCTTTGGCTATGTATTTGAATGGACAGGGAATTTGTTTATAACAATCTTTGCACACTTTCTTGTTGATTTTATAATGGGACTCCAATTAAGAAAATAAATGGAAGGTGGTGGTGAACAACATGAGGAAACGAATTCCTGATTTTGAAGAGGAATTAGAAGTTGAGCGAGTAGAAGAAAAAGAAAGTTTACCGCCGCGTAGTGAAATTCATAGAAATAAAGAGAAAAAACAAAAGTTTAAAATAAATCATATTTTCGTCCGGGTTTTAACATTTCTATTCATTCTGCTGCCAATTAGTATTTTGTGGTATACGGATAAATATATTCAGGTGAAGGGCGATAGTAATAATGCCGGGAAAAGTGCGTTTGAAGTAATCTTCTTTGATTCAGCTAAATCTGAGTCGCAGAAACAGTCTGAAAAAGCGATAACGCATACTGTGAAAGAGGGAGAAACTTTAGAAAGTATAGCGAAGCAATATTTTTCAGATGAAAATGGGGTTGAAGTAATTAAAAAGTATAATAACTTGCAAGAAGATGAAGTGAGTGCAGGTCAAGAATTAAAAATTCCGATAAAAGATAAGTCCACAAAGCAAGAGAGCTAGCGAATTAGGCGATCACAGTTTGTTATAAAAGCCTAGGGTTATCTTTATGATGAGGGGAGTAAAAAATATGATATGGATTATATTATTCAGTACTCTCATAGGAATGGGGATTTTATTACTTCTTGTGATGTATAAAGAAGCGACGCGTAATACAGTGTTGGAACATACTTTAGTATTTAAAGAATTTCCGAAAAGTTTTCAAAAAGTAAATGTGTTTTTTATTTCTGATATTCATAGAAGAGTCATTTCAAATTTGTTAATTGAACAAGTAAAAGGAAAAGTAGATCTCGTAATTATCGGAGGAGATTTAGCAGAGAAAGGTGTCTCTTTATCAAAAATCTCTGCGAATATTCAAAAGTTAAGAGAGATAGCTCTTGTATATTTTGTGTGGGGAAACAATGATTATGAGATAGAATATCATGAATTAGATGCGTTATTATTAGAAAATAACGTAAAAGTTTTAGATAATACAAGAGTAGTATTTGAGTCTGAATTAGGCGAGAAGATTTGTTTGCTCGGTATAGATGATGTTGGATTGCACCGTGATCGTCTAGATTTGGCATTGGCGGATTGTAAAGAAGATGGTTTTCGTATCTTAGTTAGTCACAACCCTGATATAATAAAAAAGATGTCTGGAAGTGAACAGATTTCACTTGTATTAAGTGGACATACGCATGGAGGACAAATCCGATTATTCCCATCTAAAAAATATTTAAAAGGTGGCGTATATAACCATTTGAATACGATTCTCTTTGTTAGTAATGGGTACGGAACAACATTGATACCACTTCGTTTCCGAGCACCTGCTCAAACACATATTATTACATTGTGCGGAGGGAAATGATGCCAACTCTTAGTGGGAAATATAATATAAAAGCTGTTTCAAATATAATTGGAGTTCAGCCGAGTACGCTTCGCGCATGGGAAAGACGATATCAAATTATTGCCCCAAAGCGGAATCAAGCTGGGCATCGTTTATATACAGAAGAGCATATTCAAATTTTAAAATGGTTAATGGAAAAAGTTTCTTCCGGTATGATGATTGGACAAGCAGTTCAGTTATTAGAAGAGAATCGTTTGCAGAGTACAGTTCAAAAAGAGATACATTTCGATAAAGAAGTTGTTTTAGTGGACGATTTGCTACAAGCTTTGTTAAAATTTGATGAAATTACAATTGCTGCATTATTAAACGAAGCTTTTAGTATATATTCAACAGAAAAGGTTGTTGCCAATATCGTTCTTCGAGTGACAGACAAATTATTAACGTCAAAAAATAATAATGAGATTTCAATAGTGCAATTTCAATATGCACTATCATTTTTACAAACGCGTCTAGGGATGGTGTATCACAATGCCGCAATGTTTTCTTCTTTACACAAAGTTATTGTGTTAGAAAAGAATGCATTGAAAGGATTTATTTTTTCAACTTATTTACGCTTAAAAGGATATGAGGCGATATATATTAGGACAAGCTTAGCTGAAGATGGTATGTTGTTAGCGGTAGAGGAAATACAGCCGAAATATGTATTTGTATCTTTTGCTGATGAACAAGAAATGAAAAAGACGATGAACTTTATAAATTTATTACAAGAAAAAAGGGAATCTCTTTCTGTTGGATTTATCGGAAAGCTAGGCGTTCTAAACCAGTTGGACATTGAAACAATCTTAATTGGTGATACGAAAGAAGAATGGGATGAATGGTTAAAAATGTCGGAATAGTTGTTCGAAAAGAACCATCTATTTTCTATTTCATATAATAAAAATTAGATGCATTGGTTACGTAGGGAGGGTATGAGATGAGGCTGGAACGATTAAATTACAATAAGATAAAAATTTTTCTAACATTTGATGATTTATCTGAACGAGGATTAACGAAAGAAGATTTATGGAGAAATGCGCCGAAAGTACAGCAATTATTTCGTGATATGATGCAAGAAGCAAATAAGGAATTAGGATTTGAAGCAGATGGTCCGATTGCAGTTGAAGTGTTTTCTCTACAAGCACAAGGGATGGTTGTAATTGTAACGAAAGAAAATCAAGAAATGGATACAGATGATGAGTTCCGTGACGAGTTTATTGAAATGCAAGTGACTCTAGATGAAAGTGAACATATATTATATGAGTTTGCTACGCTAGATGACGTCATTAACCTGTCGAATCGCTTATATAACCTTGGTGTAACTGGCGGAAAGCTATATACGTGGGATGAGCGCTTCTATCTTTGGGTGGAAGAAGAGGAACAAATTCAATTGTTAAAGGCGGATTTTATAGCTATTTTAGCGGAATACGGCAATCCGTCTACAGCAACCATTTATCGCATCATGGAGTACGGTAAAGAATTAATGGATTTTAACGCGATAGAACAAATACACAATTACTTTGTGAAAAAACAAAACCTCAGCTAATACAACATAGCTGAGGTTTTGTTTTTATTTGGATAAGGGAAGGTATGATCGTAAATACTCGAACATACTTTTTGAAAATAAAATATGTAGTTTTATGGGAGTGTGACTGAGGAAAATAAAAAATATTTAAATATTTAAGTATTTTACTTTTCTAAAAGTAATAAAAGGACTATAATAATAGTGAAAACGCTTGCAACAAAAAATAGTTTGTATATATTTGTTAGCGTTTTCTATTGCATTCCAAATTTAAGGGTGTATACTAGGCAATGAAGGTTTACTAAACAAGTGAAATTACAGGGGGTTTACTTACTATGGTAGCCGAAAAGGGAACTCAAACAAAAACACAACAACAAAGGGAACAACATTTTGAACTATTGAATTCAACACAAATTGTTATTAGTGAAGCGTTAGAAAAATTGGGTTATCCAAACGAAGTATATGAATTATTAAAAGAACCAATTCGTATGATGACAGTGAAAATACCAGTTCGTATGGATGACGGGACTGTTAAAATATTTACAGGGTATCGTGCACAACATAATGATGCTGTTGGTCCAACGAAAGGTGGAATTCGCTTCCATCCGAATGTAACAGAAAATGAAGTGAAAGCACTTTCAATCTGGATGAGTTTAAAATGTGGTATTGTTGATTTACCATATGGTGGAGGTAAGGGTGGAATTATCTGTGATCCACGTGAAATGTCATTCCGTGAGTTAGAAAGATTAAGCCGCGGTTATGTACGAGCAATTAGCCAAATCGTAGGTCCGACGAAAGATATTCCAGCTCCAGATGTATTCACAAACTCTCAAATTATGGCATGGATGATGGATGAGTATAGCCGTATTGATGAATTTAATTCACCAGGATTTATTACAGGTAAACCGCTTGTATTAGGTGGATCACATGGACGTGAAACAGCAACAGCGAAAGGTGTAACAATTTGTATTCGCGAAGCTGCGAAAAAACGTGGCATTGATATTAAGGGTGCACGCGTTGTTGTTCAAGGGTTCGGTAATGCTGGTAGCTTCTTAGCTAAATTTATGCATGATGCAGGTGCGAAAGTTATTGCAATCTCAGATGCTTACGGCGCGTTACATGATCCAAACGGATTAGATATTGATTATTTATTAGACCGTCGTGATAGCTTCGGTACAGTAACAAAGCTATTTAACAATACAATTTCAAACAAAGAATTGTTAGAACTTGATTGCGATATTTTAGTTCCAGCTGCAATTGAGAACCAAATTACAGAAGAAAATGCTAATGATATTAAAGCGAAAATAGTTGTTGAAGCTGCAAATGGTCCAACAACATTAGAAGCGACTAAAATTTTAACAGATCGCGGAATTTTACTTGTTCCAGACGTGTTAGCAAGTGCTGGTGGTGTAACGGTATCTTACTTTGAGTGGGTACAAAATAACCAAGGTTACTACTGGACTGAAGAAGAGGTAGAACAACGTTTAGAAAAAGTAATGGTAAAATCATTTGATTCTATTTATGAAACAGCACAAGTTCGTAAAGTGAACATGCGCTTAGCGGCGTACATGATTGGTGTTCGTAAAATGGCTGAAGCAAGCCGCTTCAGAGGTTGGGTATAAAATATTATATCTTGAGAAAACGTGATTTCCTTTCGAGGGAATCACGTTTTTTTGTTGAAGTATTAAATGAGGTGTTGTATATGGAGAATGAAATGCTGGAACGAGTAGAACAATTAGAAGAAAAGGTTAAGAGGTTAGAGGGAGAACTTGCAAGGACGGTGAAAGCTCGAAAAATAAGTACTGTTCGGATGTTCGGGGAAGGGCTACTGTTTTTGATATTTGGTGTGGTTGTAGTAGGGCCGATTATTGCCTTTGTAATCTCAATTTTTACTTGGATTGCTGAAAAATAAAACAAAAACAAAAAGAACGCTTGTTCCGTGCGAACAAACGTGCTATACTCTCCTTAGATAAACAAAACGGAAATGATTTTAAGGAGAGATAAATGATGAAAATGACAGTAGACCAAAGATTTATGATGCCAGCAGATGTTGTAGAGCGAGTGGAAGTATTACGAAACAAACAAAGCAAGCGTGGCACATTATTACAATCGGTAAACAAATTTTTCGGCTTAGATACGAAAGAAGATTGTGTTTGGTTTTACGGTTTTTATGGAGTGGCTGTAAGTATCTTGTTGTTTATGGTGTTCACTTCAAATATTTTCGATTTTCTCTTCGCGTAAGAAATATGCGATAAGGACATTGCTACCGAATACATATATAAGGAAGTAAGGTAATCTTCTAGAGCGGGAGTTGGTAGCAATGGCGATGTTTCCTATAGAGCGCAACTATATTGGATATGGAAGTTCACGACCGGGGATTCCTCTAACTAAAGTGAGATTTATTGTAAGTCATGATACGGGGAATCCTGGAAGCAATGCGATAGGAAATCGAGATTACTTTAATGAATTACAACCGAAAGCTTCGGCGCATACATTTATAGATGATAAAACAATATTGGAGATTATTCCTATAAATGAAGTTGCGTATCATGTTCGATATGGTGTGCCGACGGATAATGACTTATACGGCTATGACGCGAATAAGGCGGCCATTGGAGTGGAACTTTGTTATGGCGGTGATGTTAACTTTTGGGAAGCATATAATCGTTTTACATGGTATCATGCGTATTTATGCCAAAACTTTGGCTTAAATCCGAAAAAAGATATCGTGTCACATAAAACGCTTGATCCGGCTAGAAAGATTGATCCTGAGAATGTATTAGGGAAACAAGGTATTAAATTTCAGCAGTTTTTAGCAGATGTCTATCGGATGTACGTTTCGTTTAGATGACAAATATATGAAAAATGAATACAATAAAGATAGGTGCCTACTGCTGTAAGTAGGTTTTTTCTTGTTTTTATAAATAGTGTATTGGTAGAAGACTAGGAGTGGACGAGTATGCAGAAAGAAACAGTTATTATAATCGGAGGCGGTCCGTGCGGATTAGCGGCAGCGATTTCGTTGCAAAAGGTAGGGATAAATCCATTAGTAATTGAAAAAGGAAACATTGTAAATGCCATTTATAATTATCCAACTCATCAAACATTTTTCTCTTCTAGTGAAAAATTAGAAATTGGTGATGTAGCTTTTATTACAGAAAATCGTAAGCCAGTTCGAAATCAAGCGCTTGCGTATTATCGTGAAGTAGTAAAACGTAAATCTGTACGTGTAAATGCTTTTGAGCGAGTGGAGAAAGTTCAAAAAGATGGAGAAGTTTTTCAGGTTAAGACGACAAAGCGTGACGGAAGTAAAGAAATATATATAGCGAAATATATTGTTGTAGCAACTGGATATTATGATAATCCAAATTATATGAATGTTCCAGGTGAGGAATTGAAGAAAGTAGCTCACTATTTTAAAGAGGGGCACCCTTATTTTGATCGAGATGTAGTAGTTATAGGTGGGAAAAACTCGAGTGTAGATGCCGCGTTAGAACTTGTTAAAGCTGGTGCGCGTGTAACGGTACTGTATCGTGGAAGTGAGTATTCACCAAGCATAAAGCCTTGGATTTTGCCAGAATTTGAGGCGTTAGTACGGAACGATACAATTCAAATGCATTTCGGGGCTCATGTGAAAGAAATTACTGAGCATACATTAACATTTATAGTTGATGGTGAAGCTTTTACAATCCAAAATGATTTTGTATTTGCGATGACTGGTTATCATCCTGACCATAGCTTCTTAACAAAGATGGGTGTTCAGATTGATGAAGAAACAGGACGTCCGATTTATACAGAGGATAGAATGGAAACGAATGCTGAAAATATTTTCATTGCAGGTGTCATAGCTGCTGGAAATAATGCAAATGAAATATTTATCGAGAACGGTAGATTTCATGGAGATGCGATTGCACAAACTATTGCATCAAGAGAAAAATAAAAAGGAGCTGTCGGGAAAACCTCGACAGCTCCTTTTTATTCGTGCATAAACATATTTTGAATGGATTCATGAGAATTTGTATTCTCTAATGCGACAAGTAATTTAATGCGTGCTTTTTGTGCATTTAAGCCGTATGTGAATACAATGCCCATATCTTTTAAGTGTTTACCGCCACCTTCATACGAATATACGTCTTGAACGATACCGTTGAAACAGCGAGAAACTAATACGACAGGAATACCTTTATTTAATAATCGTTCTAGACTAGGAAGTGTTCTTGGAGGTAGATTACCTTGTCCAAGCGCTTCGATAACAATACCGTCTACAGGAAGATTTTCGATTGCTGCTAATAATGTATCATCCATGCCGGCATATGCTTTTAGAACAACTACATTTTTAGACACTTTGTTTATCGTATATGTTTCGTGATGTACTAAAGCGTGATGGAAGACAACACCGCGTTTTGTTACCATTCCAATTGGTCCATATTGTGGGCTTTGGAATGTTGCGACATTACTTGTATGTGTTTTCGTTACATTTGTAGCGCAATGAATTTCGTCGTTTAATACGACTAAAACACCTTTTCCTGCAGCTTCATCACAACTAGCAACTTTTACAGCTGATAAGAAGTTATATAGACCATCAGCACCTAACTCATTGCTAGAGCGCATTGCACCTGTCACAACGATCGGAATAGTTGCTTGTACTGTTAAATCTAAGAAATAGGCTGTTTCTTCTAATGTATCCGTGCCATGCGTAATGACTACGCCATGAATATTGTCTTGTTTTACTCTTTCATCAATGATGACTTGTAATTGTAACATTTCGCTCGGTGTCATATGAGGAGATGGTAGATGGAACACATCTTCAACGATTAAATCAACATCGCCTTCTAAATCAGGAATGAATTTTAAAAGAGGATTTTTTTCACCTGGTTGTACGACCCCAGTTTCTTTATCTTCCTCCATTGCAATTGTTCCACCTGTGTGTAAAACTAGGATTCTTTTCAATGCTTATACCCCTTTCAAGTAAAAAAATACATTTAGAACATAACATGTTTTGAGTAAATTCGACAATGGAAATGTATAAAAGTATGCCTCGAAAATGACAATAAAATTAACTGCTATATGTACGATGTATAAAATCGTGAAACGAAATGTGCAAATATAGTATAGGAGGGAGCAATTACGGTGAAAAAGATGGAGACAATTTTTATTCGTATATTAATAATACAATTCATTTGTCTTTCTGTTGTACAATTGTTATTTATACATAAATCATCAGTGAAATATTTATCTAAAATTGTTTATTACGAAGGTGTCATGGTAAAAAACAAAGCAGAAATCTTGCAGGTGAATAGGTAGTTTTCATTTTCTTCTATGAAGGATTATGCTACAATAATTGAGGATTTAATGACGTGAAGCAAATGAGAAGAAGCAGGGTGAACACCTGCTTTTCGTTTTGTTTTATAAGTGAAAAAATGAGGTGTTACAATGGATAAACGAATTTCAATTGCTATAGATGGTCCAGCAGCTGCTGGGAAAAGTACAGTGGCAAAAGTTGTTGCGAAGGAACTTTCTTACGTTTATATTGATACAGGCGCGATGTACCGTACGCTTACATATGCAGCCCTTGAACAAAAAGTAGACATTGAAAATGAAGAACAGCTAATGGAAGTTGTAAAGAATGTAAATATTGAGTTTCAGCAAGGAGAAAATACACAGCTTGTATTTTTGAATGGACAAGATGTTTCTGAAGTAATCCGTACACCTGATGTGACGAATCGAGTATCTATTGTAGCGAAGCATCGCCTTGTTCGTGAAGAAATGGTACGTCGTCAGCAAGAGTTAGCGAAAAAAGGCGGCGTTGTAATGGACGGCCGTGATATTGGTACACATGTATTACCGGATGCTGAAGTGAAAATCTTTATGCTTGCTTCTGTTGAAGAAAGAGCGGAAAGAAGACATTTAGAAAATTTAAATAAAGGTTTCGATTCTAATTTAGAGCAGCTAAAAGAAGAAATTGCTCAGCGTGATAAATTAGATTCAGAACGCGAAGTTTCTCCACTAAAAAGGGCTGATGATGCATTGGAATTAGATACGACTTCTTTATCAATTGAAGAAGTTGTCCAAAAAATTATGAGTATTGTTTCAGGAGTGTTTGCGAAATAAAGAAAGGGGATAGTCCTCTTTCTTTTTTTGTTTAAATAGAAATGTAAAGGATACGTGAATTGTGAGTCTCTTTCCTTGACAAATGAGCTGATTTGTAAGAAGTTAGTTAAAGAGGAATAAAACTGTCAGAATATATTCGCTATTATATTTCAAAACATACTTTTTTCAAGCTGGTTTTGCTGTATACTATTTATATAGGTTTAATATATTTTCTTGTGAATGATATTGAAAAAGAGTATGTGATGAGAAATTCTTAAACATGCAAATGAAAACTTTGTTTTCATTTCGTATATACATAAAAATGCTTTGTCAATTCTGTAGGGAGGTATTTCCATGGTAGAGAAAATGAATGAAGAAGTTATGGATTCAAAAGAATTACAAGTTGGTGACGTTGTTACAGGTTCTGTAACGAAAGTTGAAGAGAAACAAGTGCTTGTAAATGTTGGATACAAAACAGATGGCGTAATTCCAATTAGTGAATTAGCTAACGTTCATATTGAAAAAGCAAGCGATGTTGTAGAATTAGATCAAACACTAGAGTTGAAAATTATTAAATTAGAAGAAGATGATCTTGTCTTATCTAAACGTGCTGTTGATGCAGAAAAAGCATGGGTAGAATTACAAGAGAAATTTACTTCTGGTCATGTATTTGATGTTACTGTAAAAGATATCGTGAATGGCGGATTGGTTGTGGACCTTGGTGTTCGCGGTTTTATCCCAGCTTCACTTGTAGAAGTACATTATGTAGAAGACTTTACTGACTATAAAGGTAAAACATTAGCGGTGAAAATTGTTGAATTAGACCGTGAAAAAAATCGTGTAATCCTTTCGCATAAAGCGGTAGTAGAATTAGAACTAGATTCTAAGAAAAAAGAAGCAATTTCTTCATTAAAAGAAGGGGACGTTGTTGAAGGAACAGTGCAACGATTAACTGACTTTGGTGCTTTCGTTAACGTTGGTGGCGTGGACGGTTTAGTTCACATTTCACAAATTTCACACGAACGTGTAGAGCAACCTTCTGAAGTATTAGAGCAAGGTCAAAAGGTTAAGGTAAAGGTGTTATCTGTTGATGCTGATACACAACGTATTTCTTTATCAATTAAAGCAGCTCAACCAGGACCTTGGGAAAACGTTGCTGGTGAAATAAAAGCTGGAGATATTCGTGAGGGAGTAGTAAAACGCCTTGTTACATTTGGTGCATTCGTTGAGATTTTACCTGGCGTTGAAGGACTTGTACACGTATCGCAAATTGCAAATCGTCACGTGAAAAACCCGAGTGAAGTATTGGAAATGGGACAGGAAGTAAAAGTGAAAGTACTTGAAGTTCACGTAGCAGAGAAACGTATTTCTTTAAGTATAAAAGAAGCGCTTGAGGAAAATAATGTAATTGAAGATTATAGTCAGTATGAGCCAAATGCTGATTCTGCTACTTTCCAATTAAGTGATATTATTGGTGAACAACTGAAAAAATTAAAGAAATAATGAGGGGTACAAGTGGTAAGGGCAAAACGTAAATTAGATCATATTGAATACGCTCTTTCTACTGGTCAGTCTCGTACGCATGGCTTTCATGATATTGGTTTTGTGCATCAAAGCTTGCCAAATTCAAATTATGACACAATAACATGTGAAACAAAAATCGGCGAACTTTCACTAAGTTCGCCGATTTTTATCAATGCGATGACTGGTGGTGGAGGAGAGAAAACGTTACATATTAATGAGCAATTAGCATATGTAGCGAAACATCATAACCTTGCTATGGCTGTAGGTTCGCAAATGGCGGCGTTAAAAGATGAAAGTGAGGCTGCTTCTTATAAGGTGATCAGAAAGGTAAACCCAAATGGTATTTTCTTTGCTAATTTAGGTAGTGAGGCAACTATCGAGCAGGCGGAGCGTGCCGTTGATATGATTGAAGCGAATGCATTGCAAATTCATTTAAATGTCATACAAGAGTTAACGATGCCAGAAGGAGACCGTGACTTTACTGGTGTACTTCAGCGAATCGAGAAAATTGTTTTAAATAGTAAAGTTCCTGTCATTGTAAAAGAAGTTGGATTTGGGATGAGTAAGGAAACGGTACAACAGTTAGCAAACGTAGGTGTAGCAGCAATTGATATTGGTGGACAAGGTGGTACGAATTTTGCTGCTGTTGAAAATGAAAGAAGACAGCGAATGCTTTCTTATTTTAATAACTGGGGCATACAAACACATGCCCATCAACTTAAGCCTTTTTACTACCCCCAAGTACAAAAAAACGTTATTC
>NZ_JBMDKC010000051.1:0-41414 GCF_057809515.1 Bacillus sp. FG16 | reverse complement strand
ATAAGCAGTATAGACACTTTTATCGATGTTAAAACATTAAACGGAACTTATATAGATAACATTATGAGTCATAGACCAAATCGTGAAAATTTAATTGGTTGTCATAATTTTTATCCGCATCGTTATTCAGGGTTATCATACGATCATTTCATTAAATGCTCGAAACAATTTAAAGATTACGGTATGAGAACGGCTGCTTTTATTTCATCATTTGATGCAACATACGGACCTTGGCCAGTAACAGAAGGGTTATGTACATTAGAGCAGCATCGTGAATTACCGATGACAACACAGGCGAAGCATTTATTTGCGACGGAATTAATTGATGATGTTATTATTGCAAACGCATATGCGTCAGAAGAAGAATTACAAGCACTAGGTGCATTAAATAAAGAGAAACAAACATTTGATATAGAACTATATGATACAACGACAGAATTAGAAAGAATTATCGTATTAGACGAACCACATTTTTATCGCGGAGATGTATCTGAATATATGATTCGTTCTACACAAAGTCGTGTGAAATATAAAAAAGAAGAGTTTAAACCTCATAATACGCGTGAAATTAAGCGTGGAGATCTATTAATTGATAATGAACAATATGGCCAGTATAAGGGCGAATTACAACTTGCATTAAAAGATATGGTGAATACAGGAAAAACAAATGTAGTTGGTCGAATTGTAGAAGAAGAGATTTTCTTACTAGACTATTTACAAGCATGGGATAAATTCGGATTCACATTAAAGAAATAGAGAGAATATAAAGGGGAAAAACTACTGATTTCAGCAGCTTTTCCCCCTTTATATATAAAGAGCGAGAGGAAGAGCTATGACAAAGGTGCATCAGCGATTAATTTCTATTTTAGAGGAGTTTTTAGAAGAGAAATCGATGTTAAATCGAGCTTTTTTAGCGGGCCGTTTACATGTATCGACGAAGACGATTCAAAAGGATATAAAATTATTAAATGATATATTGGAAGAAAACGGAGCGAAAATCGAATCGCAAAGAGGGACTGGGTACGAATTAGAAATTATACAAACGAAGAAATTTGAAGACTTTTGTGTGAGTCTATTTCAAAAACAGACGGAAAAGATTCCAACTTCTTATGAAGAAAGAATAGCGTACATTTTGCAGCGTGTTTTAACGACAGAGGGATATGTGAAGCTTTCAGAATTAGCGGAAGAGATTTATGTGAGCAAATCAACGGTCAATTTAATTATGAAAGATGTTACAGATATATGTAGTCGCTATAAATTACAAATTGAGAAGAGACCGTATTATGGTATACGTATTGTTGGAGAGGAATTTAATATTCGTTCTTGTTTATCACAATATGGTTTACCGCGTTATGACCATACTCCGTTTCATGAGCAATTTGAGCAGACGGAGACGTATTTATCGCTACCTCATATATCACTTATTCGTTCAATTATATTAAAGTATATTGAGGGTGGAACAATATATTTATCTGATATAGAAATTGATAATTTAGTCATTCATATTGCAATCGCATTAAAGCGTTGTCAAAGTCAACATTATATGAAAGGACTGCATGCGGAGCAATCAGAACTTATAATAAAGAAAGAATATACAATTGCGAAGCAGATTTTAGGAGATTTAGAGAAAGAGTTAAAATTTTTATTTCCAGAAGAAGAAGTATTATATGTGACGATGCATTTATTAAGTACTGCTGTTACAACGAGAGATCGCTATGAAAATGTAGAAGAGCTATTAGGAAAAGATATATATGCATTTATGCAACATATTCTTTTTAAAGTAGCGGAAGAACGGAATCTTATTTTTTATTATGATGAAGAATTATTATTTGGATTTGGTATTCATTTAAAAACGTTATTAAATCGTTTGAAGTATAAGTTAAATACGAGAAATCCTCTTTTGGCAGAAGTGAAAAAGAATTATCCGTATGCTTTTGAAATTGCGATTCTCGTTGGAGATATCATTGGTGAATATACGGGTGAATCGATCCCTGAAAGTGAAATTGGTTATATTGCAATTCACTTAGGCGGAGCGATGAGCCGTTTGCAGGAGCAGAATCAAAAGAAAAGATGCTTATTAGTT
The DNA here is from genome assembly GCF_057809515.1 of Bacillus sp. FG16. Taxonomy (NCBI): domain Bacteria; kingdom Bacillati; phylum Bacillota; class Bacilli; order Caryophanales; family Bacillaceae; genus Bacillus; species Bacillus sp. FG16. The sequence goes on along the minus strand of NZ_JBMDKC010000051.1, from coordinate 39,331 downwards.
TGTGCGACTGGTCAAGGAAGTGCACAACTATTAAAATATAAAATTTTATCACAGTTTCGAGATAAATTAGAGATTGTAGGTATTACAGGCTATTATCAATTGAAAGTAGAAGATCTTTATAAAGAAAAAATAGATTGTATTATTAGTACGATTCATATACCGAGTGGCTTGCCTGTTCCAGTTATAAAAGTGAATTCAATATTTGATGATAAAGAGATTAAATCGATTGGTCAGCGGTTGTTTACGCATGTGAATAATAGTGTGCAGCAATATATTAAGGAAGATTTAATCTTTTTAAATCATAGTGCTTCTACGAAAGAGGATGTTATTCAGTTTTTATGTGAGAAAGCTGCTGAGAAACGCTATGTACCAGAAAACTTTTATGCTTCTGTTATGGAAAGAGAAAATACGTCTCCGACAGCGGTTGGGAATTCAGTTGCAATCCCACATCCGATGCAGTTATTAAGTGAGGAAACTTTTTTGATGTTTTGCACACTTGAAAAGGCTGTTGATTGGGGAGACAAAAAAGTACAAGTAATTATTTTATTTAGTGTAAAGCGCAATAATAATGAAGATTTGCAAAGGCTTTATGATTTTTTATATGATATTATGTCTAGTCAAAGTGCGATAGAGAAACTTACTCAGACCGAGGTAATTGAAGATTTTCAAGAGATTTTATTATCATTTTGAAAAAGTATATAAAAACTTCCGTTACATAACGGAAGTTTTTTATGTTTAATTGTATGCGTTTTCATAATAAGATAAAAATATAGAAAACATATAGCTTGGGGGAATTTAAAATGGCTGATATGCAAACTCCATTTGCATTAATTTTACATGGTGGCAATGCGAGAAGTGCGGCGCTTGAAGCAATCGCTTTTGCAAGACAAGGAGATTTCGAGAATGCGGGTGAAAAGATGAAACTTGCTAGTGAGGAAATTTCAGCAGCTCATCGTATTCAAACGGATTTAATTCAAGAAGAGGCAAGAGGAAATCATGCAGAAATCAGTTTACTGTTAGTGCACGCACAAGACCATTTAATGAATGCAATTACAGTGAAAGAACTAGCTGAAGAATTTATTACTCTTCATAAACGAGTGGAAGAGAAAGTGACAGTATAAGATGTATATTTTATTATGTTGTGCAGCAGGTATGTCAACGAGTATGTTCGTAAGAAAAATGCAAGAAGAGGCAAAGAAACAGGGGAAGAATTATAAAATTAAGGCGGTTGATTCAGAACTTGTGAAACTTGAAATAAAAGAAGCCGATGTCGTTTTAATCGGTCCACAAGTGAAATATTTATTTCCAGCTGTAGAGGTTCTTGCAAATTCATACAACATACCAGTTGCAATTATAGACCAACGAGATTATGGCATGTGTGATGGTTTGAAAGTGCTTAGGCAAGCAGAACAATTAGTTTTAGCATAATTATATCTTTTTAAATATAAACATTATAATGTTATAAAGTTTATTTCATTCTTTTATAGTAGAGAGAAAGAGGGGGGCTATTGATGAATGGGTTTATGAGTTTTATGGAACAAAAGATTATGCCAACAACGCAAAAGATTGCAGGACAACGACATTTATTAGCAATTCGAAACGGGGTTATTTCTACATTACCGTTAACGATCGTCGGGTCATTTTTCGTAATCTTTTTAAATTTACCAATTGATGCATATATGGAATGGATTGCACCGTTTCGCCATATTTTAGATATTCCATTCCGATTTACAGTAGGACTAATGGCATTATACGCAGCGTTTGGTGTAGGGGCTTCGCTCGCGAACTTTTATCAGCTCAATCAATTAAGTGCAGGGCTACTATCTGTACTCGCCTTTTTACTAGCATCAGTTGAACCAATTCAAATTACGAAAGCTGTACCAGGTGTTATTGATGCAGGTCGATATATTTCAGTAGGAACATTAAGTGCAACGTCTTTATTTGGTGCAATTGTTACAGCATTAATTGCAGTAGAAATTTATCACTTTATGATTAAGCATAATATCTCAATTAAATTACCAGACAGTGTACCACCAGCAGTTTCAAATTCGTTTGCAGCATTAATTCCAACATTAGTAGTTATTCTTTTATTCTGGGGCATTCGCTACGGTTTGAAATTTGATGTAAATACAACAATTACATACTTAATCGCACCATTAAAATCAGTACTAGTAGGAAATAACTTATTCGGTGGTTTATTAACAGTATTCTTAATCGTGTTCTTCTGGTCATTTGGTATACATGGACCAGCGATTTTAGGACCAATCATTCGTCCGATGTGGGATTCAGCAATTCTTGAAAATATGGAAGTGTTCACGGCTACAGGAAATGCACATCAATTACCAAACTTATTTACAGAGCAATTCATTCAATGGTTCGTATGGATTGGCGGATCAGGCTCAACGTTAGCTTTAGTAATTATGTTTATGTTCTCTAAATCTAAGTTCCTAAAAGAGTTAGGTAGATTATCATTCGTACCAGGTTTATTCAATATTAACGAGCCAATTATTTTCGGGGCTCCGATTGTAATGAACCCAATCTTAATTATTCCGTTCGTTATTACACCGTTAGTGACAACGACAGTATCATATTTCGCAGTTGTTTCAGGTATGATTCCACTCATGATGGCGAAACTGCCATTTACGATGTTAGCACCAATTGCAGCGGTGATTAGTACGGACTGGACAATTATGGCTGGTGTACTTGTACTTGTTAACTTTGTTATCTCATTCGTTATTTACTATCCATTCTTCAAGATGTATGAGAAACAACAATTAGCAGGAGAGGAGAAAACAGAATGCTCGGAGCAATTATCATCTTAATTACATTCGTGGTCGGACAGTGTATTGCCCATTATTCGAAATGGGTACAAAGTAAATCTTTATTAGTGTTACTACTAGTATCAGTTTTATTTATCGGTTGTTCAATGGGTGCATATGTAATGTTAGGTCTACACTCACCGTACGTAATTATTGTACCGACAATTTTATGTGCAACATGTTTATCTGCAAAATATAGATTTACGAGCATGGCATTAATACAACGTGTGAAGGAGATGCAAAAGCATGGAGCGTAAATTAGGAATTTCACTTTATCCAGAACATTCAACGAAAGAAAAAGATATGGCTTATATTTCCGCAGCGGCACGACACGGTTTTTCAAGAATATTTACTTGTTTGTTATCTGTGAATCGTCCGAAAGAAGAAATTGTAGCTGAATTTAAAGAGATTATTAATCATGCAAAAGATAACAATATGGAAGTTATTCTAGATGTAGCTCCAGCTGTGTTTGATCAGCTTGGTATTAGCTATAGTGATCTATCATTTTTCGCAGAGTTAGGTGCAGATGGTATTCGATTAGATGTAGGCTTTGACGGATTAACGGAAGCGAAAATGACGAATAATCCGTACGGTTTAAAAATTGAGTTAAATGTAAGTAACGATATTGCGTACTTAGAAAATATTCTTTCGCATCAAGCGAATAAATCAGCTTTAATTGGTTGTCATAATTTTTATCCGCAAAAATTCACTGGTCTTCCGTACGATTATTTCATTCGCTGTAGTGAACGCTTTAAAAAGCATGGTATTCGCAGTGCAGCATTTATTACGTCACATGCAGCTAACATCGGTCCATGGGATATTAATGACGGATTATGTACGCTAGAACAACATCGTAACCTACCGATAGAAGTACAAGCGAAACATTTATGGGCAACAGGGCTTATTGATGATGTGATTATCGGAAATGCTTATGCGAGTGAAGAAGAGTTAGAGAAACTAGGAAACTTAAATCGTTACATGTTACAGCTGAAAGTACAATTTGTAGACGAAGCGACTGAAGTAGAGAAGAGAGCCTCGCTGCAAGAATTACATGTAAGACGCGGCGACATAACAGAGTATATGGTACGTTCTACAGAAGTACGTAAAAAGTACAAAGAGTATGACTTCCCAGTGCGCGAAAGTGTACTACAGGAAAGAGGGCAAGTTGTAATTGGTAACAATTCATTTGGTAAGTATAAAGGTGAACTGCAAATCATTCTAAAAGAAATGCCGATAGATGAACGGAAAAATATTGTCGGTACAATTGCGGAAGAGGAGTTATTCTTACTAGATTATGTAGGAGCTTGGACGCAGTTTACTTGTGTGGAATAGAGAAGATAGGGGGCGTTCCAAATTTTGGACCGCCTTTTTAATATTAAAGTACTTTTAACGTCAAAATTTGTCGGTAAATCGATATCTCTTGTCGAATCGTTGATATATTATAAGTTACGATAGATATATTCGAAAAATCGTTGATATATTGTAGGTTACGATAGATATATTTGAAAAATCGTTGATATAATTTCATTTTTTTCAGTAGTTTAATAGAGTAAAAAAAGAGCCAGCCTCAACGATGAGACTGACTCTTTTTTATAACTAGTTTAATACTTTAACTGTAACTGTTTTACGTCCCCAGCTACTTGATGTGCCTTTATCTGGCATTAAAACGTCGATTTTATTTCCTTTAATAGCTCCACCAGTATCACCAGCGATTGCTACTCCGTAACCTTCAACCCATACTTTTGAACCTAATGGAATGACACTTGGATCAACTGCAATTAGTTTCATGTTTGGATTAGCTGTTAAGTTGTGACCCATAGCTGATTTTACTTGGTCGCCTGCTTTATAACCATTTTCAAGTGGATCTGCTGTGTAAGCTGTTGCTACAACACGTAACTCACGAGAAGATGATGGTGCACTTGTTTCAGTTTCTTTTGCAGCAGGTTGTTGTGTAGCTGGTTTTTGAGCTTTAGCTGCTTCTTTAGCTTTAGCCGCTTCACGAGCTTCAGCTGCTTCTTGAGCCTTAGCTGCTTCTTGAGCCTTAGCTGCTTCTTGAGCCTTAGCCGCTGCTTGAGCTTCAGCATCTGCTTGAGCTTTAGCTGCTTCACGAGCTTTCGCCGCTTCTTGAGCTTTAGCATCTGCTTGAGCTTCAGCATCTGCCTGAGCTTTAGCTGCTTCTTGAGCCTTAGCTGCTTCACGAGCTTTCGCCGCTTCTTGAGCTTTAACTTCTGCTTGAGCTTCAGCTGCTTCGCGAGCTTTAGTTGCTTCCACTGCTTTAGCTTTTGCTTGAGTTTCAGCTACTTCCTGAGCTTTAACTGCTTCACGAACTTTAGCTGTATCTTGAACTGTAGTTGTTTTTTCAGCTTTAACTACTGGTTGAACTTTAACTGGTGCTTTACCTGTTAAGTAAGGAACATGAACATAAGCTGTTTTTCCGTTATATTCAAATTGAATCCAATCATTTTGTACTTGGTGTGTTGTTTCGATTACATCATCTTTTTTCAACTTACCAAGAATCTCTGAATCTGTGTTTGCACTAGCACGTACGTTTAATACGTTTGCTGTTACGTAGTAAGTGTCTTTTGTATAGTCAGCGCTTATGAAAGCTTCTTTACCGCTATTCAATTGAACTTTTGACCAACCATTTTCTGTATGTAAAACATTTACTTTATATCCATCTAATAATTTTCCTACAACTTTTGATTCAGTAGTTGGGTTTTCTCGTACGTTTAGTACGTCAGTCGTTACGATAGTTTCTGCTTTAGCAGATGTTGTGAAAATCCCAAGACCAAAAACCGCTGCTGTTGCTATACCCATAAATTTTTTCATAATAGCCTCCATTGCATTTGTTTTCGTTGACCTCATTATAGCAACCATTATTTTCTTATTTGTGAAAAACATAAAATTACAAAGCTTTCGTAACGGGGCATTAATATTCTGTAACAATTCCATAAATATCCTGATAGCGCTTCCTTGTTGTTTTTTGGCGTATTAGGGCATATAAAACACAAAATGAGTAGTATTTCAATTACTATAACGTTAATAATATTACGGTAATTTTTCTTAAGTGTATCTATAGTGTTACAAAAGTAGTGTGTTTTACTGTTTAAATGAAAAAATAGTTATAGAATAATAATCTTTTTAGACGTGAAAAGATATAAATGAGGTGAAATTTAGTGAAATATCGATATAATTGTTACAAAATCAGTCGAAGCATGGAAAAAATTACGCCTTGATTTTCGTCTGTTACATAGTATTTTTGCAATAATAGGATTAGATAATAGCCTTAGTAGCTATAAATAATGAAGAGTATTAGAATGATTGTTGTAACGTGAAACATATATAATAGAAGAAACTCAATTTAATAGGTAAACAAAAAACGCAGGAGTGTAAACTCCTACGTTTTTGTTTATTCATATCGTAAACATTCAATTGGATCAAGTTTTGCAGCTTTGTTAGCTGGTAGTAGTCCGAATGCAATACCGATTAGCATTGAAATACCTACTGCAAGAAGTCCAAGTTCTTTTGAGACAACGAGTGGCCATCCAGCAAAGATTGAGACGATCCAAGCGAAGAAAATACCGAGCATGAATCCGATGAAACCACCAAGTCCTGTTAAAATACAAGATTCGATTAAGAATTGTGTTAATACTTTACCACGTGTTGCACCAAGTGCTTTACGAATACCAATCTCACGTGTACGTTCTGTTACAGATACGAGCATGATGTTCATTACACCGATACCACCAACAAGTAAGGAAATAGCAGCAATACCACCGAATACCATTTTCATCATACCGATTGATTCGTCTAGTTGCTTCGTAAATTCACCCATGTCTTGCGCTTCAAATTTATGCTCAAATTTAGGGGCCTTCATGTCGTTTAAAACGGAAACGGCTTCTTTTTCTACATTTTTACGTTCCGATGGAGAAACGAGTGTTAATTTTACAGTGTCATACTCAGTTACTCCAGAAATGACAGGGGCGTTTTCAAGTGATGTATAACCTTCTGACATAGCCATTCCAAACTCATTTTTCGTTTCGTACACACCGACTACTTTATATGGTTTTCCTTTTATATCTGTGTATAAATTTGATTCCCAACCATTAAATAATTTATTGAAAGCTTCTTCATTTAATATAACAGCAGGAATTGCTTGGTTTAATTCGCTGTCGTTTAATTCACGACCGTGAACTAATTTTATTTTTGAATCTGTCATAAAGGCGCCTGTTCCACCTTTTAAATCAAGAGAGACATCTTTTGAACCAGCAGATGCTTTTACTTTCATACTTACATCTGGATAAACATCTTTAACTCCAGGAACAGATTGAAGACGTTTCAGCATATCAGATGTAATTTTAGCGTTATCTGGTCCATAATCAGGGTTTTTGTAGTAAATCGTTACTTCATTATCTTTTCCTTGGCCTAACTCTTTTTTAAACTTTGCGTTTGTACCATCACCCATTGAAATGATAGTAATAATGGCGCTAATACCGATAATAATACCTAGCATCGTTAAGATAGAACGCATTTTATGAGCAAAGATAGAGGAAAGGGCCATGCGTATATTTTCACTCGTGTTCAAAATTAACCTCTCCAATCTTGGACGATATTTCCGTCACGAATTACAATTTGACGTGCTGCAGCTTCCCCGATTTCACGGTCATGGGTAATCATAATGATTGTTGAGCCTTGTTTGTTTAATTCGTAAAAGAGGTCCATAATTTGTGTACTTGTTTTCGTATCAAGTGCTCCCGTCGGTTCATCGGCTAAAATGAATTTCGGGTTATTTACGATTGCACGGGCAACAGCGACACGCTGCTTTTGTCCACCTGACAATTCGTTCGGCAGGTGAGTAGCGCGATCAGCTAAGCCTACTTTTGTTAAAGCAGCTAATGAACGCTCACGTCTTTCTTTTTTATCAACTCCAGCGTAAATAAGAGGTAGCTCTACATTTTGAAGTGCTGTAAGTCTCGGTAATAACATGAAATTTTGGAATACGAATCCGATTTCTTTATTACGTACGTGTGCAAGTTCTGTTTCAGACATGTTTGAAATGTTTTGGCCAGCTAGCTCGTACGTGCCTGTCGTTGGTTTATCTAGGCAACCGATAATGTTCATTAATGTTGATTTACCAGAACCAGAAGGTCCCATAATTGAAGTGAATTCTCCTTGATTTAGTGTTACGTCAATTCCGTGTAATATTTGAACGGACTCTGCACCATTTTGGAAGGATTTCGTGATGCCTTTTAAGTTAATCATTCAACGACAACCTCCATACCATCTTTTAAGTCTTTTTCAGGTTTAGAGATAATTTTTTCTCCTTTTTTCACTCCAGATACTTTTGCTTCGCTATCTGTCTCGAATTCAACAGTAACCGCTTGTTCTTTCGCTTTACCGTCTTTTACAACGAAGACAACATTTTTGTCACCTTTTTTCACGATGCTGCTTTTCGGAACAATTGTACCAGTTGCTTCGCCAGATTTACTTGTTACGTAAACGTGGAATCCGTTTTGTAGTTCGTCACTATTATCTAATGTGACAGTGAATTGATAGTTAGAAACAGTTTTATTTTCGTCCATACTCTTTAATGGTGTAGAACCGATTTCTGTTACTTTTCCTGTCCAAGTCTTACCAGCGACAGTTTTTGATGAAACAGTTACTTCTTGCCCAACCTTCATACTAGCAAGCTCATATTCAGAAAGTTGACCTTTTACTTTAAATTGACCAGCGTGACGAAGAGTAATTCCACTCATACCTGTTTTTTCGTCAGCAGTTTTTACGATATCATCAATTACGCCATCAGCAGGACTTGTTACAGAAAGAGTGTTTACTTTCTCTTTTGCTGCTTTAATCATTTCATCAGCTTTTTCAACTTCAAACTTTTTCATTTCAATTTGTGATTCTAATTGCCCAACTTCAGCTTCTGATGCTTTTAATGCTTCAGCAGGAAGGCCTGCATTTTTGTCTTTTTGTAATTTTTGTTTCGCTGCATCAATTTGTTTTTGGAACAACGTTACTTCTTTTTGTGCGATTTTCTTTTGCATTTCTGCTTCTGTTACACCTTGTTTAGCAGTAGGATCATTGTATTTAAACAGAAGTTGACCTTTTTTCACTTCATCGCCTTTTTTAACAGCTAATTCATATGTTCCTTTTGTTGGATCGAATGAAATAGTTTCAATTCCGTTTGGAATAATTTCGCCACCAAATTTTTGTGCGTTTTGGATTTGTTTTTCCGTAACTTTATAACCGCTATATGCCATTGCTACTTCTGAACTGCCTCCAGCAAATGCAAAGTATGATCCAGCTGCAATTCCGATTGCTACTACACTAGTAATTAACACTTTATTTTTCTTCTTCATCTATTTATCACCTTTTCGTTCGTTTTAGTATCTACATTAAGTATAAAAGAGGAGAAGAATCTGACAAATCGTTTTAGCTTACAATAACCTTACAGTTTTGTAAGGTATGAATATGTAAATGTAAGGTAGAGCTTGTCCCAGTGTAAGCAAATGAATTGACTCGTTGTTTCTTTCTTACAATAATATTGTATGAAGGAGAGGAGGAAGGAAGATGGAAGCTTATTTTAGTGCACATCCATTAAAACCGTTTATTCCCTACTCAAGGCAACATGCCATTATATTATTTATTATGTTGGTGGGAATCGTTTTTTTATATCAATACCAAGATGTATTACGTCAAAATGAGTGGAATATAACGGTTCGATATGCGATTGCATTTCTATTTATAGGGAGTGAAATTGGACTGCATATGTGGGAGTGGAAAGCAGGGATTTTTGAGCTAGCTACTTCATTACCGTTTGAGTTATGTACAATTAGTTTGTTGTTAGCGTCGATTATGATTGTAACGAAAAGTTATCGAATATATGAGGTTGTATTTTTTACGGGAATTATTGGTGCATCACAAGCCATTTTAACGCCAAATTTGCAATATGCTTTTCCGCATTTTCGTTTCATTGAATATTTCATCGCACATGTATTGCTCATTTGGGCACCGCTCTTTATGACTTGGGTAGAAGGGTATCGTCCTACATTACAATCTATTAAACGTACGATGATATTTTTAAACATATTGATTCCGATTGTTTCGTTTGTAAATTACAAAACAGGTGGTAATTATATGTTTTTAGCTCGTAAGCCAGAAACTGCTTCATTACTCGATATGTTAGGGCCGCATCCTTACTATATTATTTCATTAGAAATAGCTGCGCTTATTGGATGTTTTATTTTGTATATGCCATTTGTGAAAAGAGAAGGGCATGCGCATAAAGAATCACTAGGATCATAACCTAGTGATTTTTTTATATAAACATTTACAATTCAGAAAATTAAGAATAAAATTAGGGGGTAAATTATATAGAGAGAGAAGGGAAAACGTGGTCAAAAAAGTTTTTCTGAATGGGATGGAAGTGACGGTTCAATTTATTATTTCGATTTTGGGTATTATTTGTTTAGGGGCACTGCCGAAATTATTTTATGGATTTGAGCTGCATGCATCAAGGTACATACAGAGTTTAAAAGAAGTGTTTGTGAACTTAATGGATATTTCCAATTTGCAATATGTGAAAGGTAAATTTTTATTTCCGCAGCTGTTCGTCCATTATAAAGAAACAATTATTATATTTTTAGCTGCTTTTTTCATTTCATTATTTGTAGCATTTTGTATTGTTTATGTAATTATGAGTAGTTCACCGCGTATACAACATCGAATTAAATCATTTCTTATCTTCCTAGAATCCATTCCAGATATCCTTCTTATTTTAGTATCACAAATTTTAGTTGTATGGTTTTTTAAACAAACAGGTTTTTTACCTTTTCAAATTGCTTCAATTGGAGGCGAGTCGATTAGGGGGTTGCCAATATTGTGTTTGAGCATCCCGACTACGATTATGTTTGTAAAAATGGTCGTGCTTCGTTTTGAAAATGAACTAGAAAAAGATTATGTACTATTTGCTAAGGTGAAAGGGCTGGGGCGCTTTCATATTTTAAATCGTCATGTTTTACGAAATGTGTTGCTTAGTACACTTTTCTTTGCGAAAACAAATATCTTTTTTATGTTATCTAATTTATATATTATAGAATGGATTTTTAATACGGGTGGTATTTTTATGTTTTTGAAATCGTATGAGAGTATTAGGGTTGAGGTTTTCATCGTTAGTGTGCTGCTTATTTATATTCCGATTTTTATTGTGTTTAAATTGTTTCATTATCTCATTCCAGCTGCGATGAAGGAGAGACTATAATATGTGGACGTATATAAAACGCGATAAAAGATTTTGGATAAGCATTGGGTTTCTTCTCATATTAGTTCTTTTGAGCATCGGAAATACGATATGGAATGATGGGCATATTAGACAAGTTACATTGCAATATGATGCGGATGAAAATCCACAAGTACCACCGTTTTCACCTTCATTACAATTTTTACTTGGGACCGATCGGAAAGGGTATGACCTGTTACATTTAGTCATTGAAGGCGCAAAGTGGACGATTGGTATATCTATTTTAATTGCGGCACTTAGAATGGTAATAGGTGTGTTTTTTGGTGTCGTCCTCGGAACGTACATAAAAAGAGGATTTTCAAAAATCGAGGCTTTCTTTGATAGTTTTACAGTTATTCCAACAGTTATGATTGCGTACTTTTTTCTTCATTTTGCAAATGCATTTGGGAGTGGAGAGGAAACAACAACCTTCTTTGAAAGGGCTTCGTTTCAAGTTTTATTACTTGTAACGCTTGTGACGCCAGTTATTGCACTGTATGTTGCGAAGGAAGTACGTAAATTGAGAACCGAAGAATTTATTGAAGCTGCGCGCATATTGGGTGGATCGAGAAGGCACATTGTTATAAAGCATATTTTCCCGCATCTCTATATGACGTTTATACTTGTATTTTTTCAGCAGTTTACGCAAACTCTTACTATTTTACTGCACTTAGGATTACTGGAAATATTCTTTGGTGGAACAGTTCAGTTTTTAGGACCGATAGAAGAAATAGAATCTTACACGCATGAATGGTCAGGTTTAATTGGAGTCTATTTTAGATCATTAACAGTGAATCCGTGGATTCCGCTCGTTCCCATTACATGTTTTGGACTTACTATTTTTTCAGGAAATATGATTGTAAAAAGTATAGAAGAGGCGATGATGAAAGTAAGGTTAGGAGGAGAGATAAAGAAGGAAGTTGTAGAAGGGGAACAATCTGCTGTGCAATCAAAAGAAGAGTTATTTACTTTTAAGCATACGATGTGAAGAGCCTGGGAAACTAGGTTCTTTTATTTTGTTATATTACAATATCGTAAGAGAGATGTAATAAAAATCGATAGGGGAGAAATGCGAGAGCGGGTGAAGGTATACGATGGATTTTTTAGAAGTATCAAAACGTAGTATAAAACGAAATGTGAAAGATTATTTTCTATACTTTATTTCATTAGTAGGCAGCATTATTATTTATTTTACATTCGTATCGATTAAACGAAATGAAAGTGTAGTAGCTCTTTTGAAAGAGTCGGATAAGGTGGAAACGACATTTACGTTTGCACAAATATTGTTAATTATCTTTTTAACGATATTTATTTTTTATTGTAATAGCTTCTTTTTGCGAAAGAAGAAAAAAGAAATTGCGCTATACAGTTTACTAGGTATCCGTAAAGAAGAAATTGCTAAGTTACTCTTTTATGAAACATTATTAGTTGGTGCTGCGGCAAGTGTATTAGGTATCATTTCAGGTTTGTTTATAGCCAATATATGCGCGGGGCTTCTCGTGAAGTTAATGGGAAGTGCGTTTACTTTTACATTTACGATTTCATTTGTATCTATAGTAGAAGTTCTTATAACGATAGGCGCAATTTTCTTTATTGCATCATGGAAAAGTAAAAAGTTAATTTATGAGCATCGTTTAGTTGAATTATTGTACGGGGAAAATCAGAAAGAAGAGGCACCTACTTATTCAAGTAAGAAAGCGAAAAGTGCAATTGTATTACTTTTTATAGGGTATGTGGTGGCATTTTCAACTTTAATTTTTGGAGTAGTGATGTTACTTTTTACAGGGTTAGTCATTTTTGGATTAATTGTAAAAGGTACGTTTTTATTATTTGAGCAGTACACAGTGAAATCACTGCATAAAGTAAAAGAAGACAAGAAGAAATATTGGAATGGGACGAACATTTTATCAATTTCTTCATTGTACTTTAGAATAAAAGGAAATGTAAAGATGCTGGCGTTATTATCTTTATTAAGTGCGGTAACACTATGCACAATTGGTATGAGTTCTAGTATGTATTATGGAGCGAAGAAAACGGCGAAACTTATGAATCCAGTTAGTTATGAGTATGTAACGACTGGGAAGGAATTAGATAAGAAAGTCAGTGAAGAGATTCAAAAACATGAGTTAGGAATTAAAAATGAAACGTCTATAACTATGCTCTCTATGCAAGGAAATATAGATGGAGAACAAATGTTAACAGGATATTTAATAGGTAATGGTAATGTACAAATTATAAAAGTGACAGATTATAATAAATTAGCTTCTATGTTAGGTCATAAACAAGTTATTCTCGGTTCTGAAAAGGAAGTTGTTTTATTAGATCCGTATAAATCATATAACATCGAAAAAAATTCTCTTGAAGGAAATCATGTGTCCTTTGAAGGAATGAAGAGTGGTTTAACAATCGTTGATCACCGCGAAGAAACAGTTGTTAGTGCGAAACTTGCACCAGTGGGGCTTGTTGTTCAAGAGTCATTATTTAATAAGTTGCAGAAAGGAAAGGATGTTTCAACAGTTAGCGGATTTATCGTTGAAGGGAACGGCAGTAGAGAGCTAACGGAAAGAATAGGAGCTATTATTCCGAAAGAAGCGAAATTCCAATCATTTGAGAAGACGAATCAATCTGAATTGCAAGATGGTGCAGTATTATTATTTGCAAGTGTATTTTTAGGGATTGTCTTTATTCTTGCAACAGGCTGTATTTTATACTTTAAACAAATAACAGAAGCAATGGCAGAGCGACCGGCATACGGAATGTTAAAGAAAATCGGATTAACGAAGAAGGAAGCAAGGGAGTCTGTAAGAAAGCAAGTCGGTGCAATATTTTTAGCACCATTCATGCTTGCGATATGTCATACGTTCTTTGCGTTTTTAAGCTTGATGGGATTTGGAGGAATGTTTGAATATAGTCTTCCTCTGCTCGGTAGTATAGGGGTATATATCGTGATTTACTTTGGTTATTATATGTTAACGGTTCGTTCGTACACGAATACAGTATTTACTGATAGAAAATAAAAAGAAGCAAGCATGGATTTCATGCTTGCTTCTTTTCTTTATTTTGTAGAAACTTCACCTGCAGCTTCTGTTTGCGGAATAAAGTATCCAATTATACCACCGATTATTGCTGGAATGATCCAGCCAATTCCTAAGTTATAAAATGGAATGGTGTGCACGATATTAGCGATAAAACTTGGTATCATTTCCACATTATCAAGTGCATGAATACAGCTAATAATAAATGCTGCGATCATCGCTCCAATGTAGACAGAAGGTTTACGTTTCGTATATTTATCGATAAATGATACGAAAACTAAAATGATCGTAATTGGGTACAAAATAATTAATACAGGTAGTGTGATTTTAATTAATAAGCTTAATCCTAAGTTTGAAATAACGAAACTAAAGATACAAACGTATAGTACAAGCTTTTTGTATGAAACATTTGTTAGCACTGTTGTGAAATAATTTGCAAATGCACTTACAACACCAATTGCCGTCGTTAAACAAGCGAAGATAATGGCGATACTTAATAAAATATTACCGCTTGTCCCAAAGAATTGATACATAACAGTAGCTAATAGCTGACCACCGTTTTCGAATTGCCCTAAGTTTCCGTTTGAAGCTCCGATATAACCGAGTAAGAAGTAAACAATTGTTAAGAATAGAGCAGCAATGCTTCCGCAAATGATTGTATATTTTGCGATAGATTTCTTCTCTTGTATACCGTTTTGACGAATTGCATTTACAACAATTGTTGATAGTACGAGAGCGCCAATTGCATCTAACGTTAAAAATCCTTCAAGAAATCCTTTGAAAAACGGGATGTCTTTATAGTCACCGATAGGCTCTGCAAACGTTCCTGGTGAAAGAATCGCTTTTGTTGCCATAATTGCAATAATTACAAGTAAAATTGGTGTTAATATTTTACCGATATGATCTACTAGCTTGGATGGATTTAATGATAAGAAGTAAACGACTGTAAAGAAAATCGCACTAAAAACTAACATAGAATACCATTGATCTGGGAAAAGTGGTGCAATCCCGATTTCGTAAGATACAGATCCAGTTCGTGGAATAACAAATAGTGGGCCGATTGAAAGATAAATAATGATAGCGAATACTGCTGCGAATTTTGGATGAACACGGCTCGCTAAAGTGTTAAAACTACCACCAGCAAGGGCAACAGCAACGATAGCAAGTAAAGATAAACCGACGTCTGTAATAATAAATCCTGTAATGGAAACCCACATATTTTCTCCGGAAGAAAGACCAAGAAGGGGCGGGAAAATCATATTACCAGCACCGAAGAAAACTGCGAATAGTAATAAACTAATCGAAAGTATTTGCGCTGGTTTTAAAGTTGTATGCATATAAAGAAAATCCTCCTAATGAGTGTTTTTGTCGAAAATTCAAATAATTTGTCGAGTAACTGTTATTATTTTAAAGGTCTGATGACTAGAAAGCAATAGGGAATTTTGAAAATATTAAAAAATAATGCATTAAATCGAATAAATATACTATTTATATGTTTAATAGGAAGGATTTAACTTTTAACATAAAAAAACACATATCGCTAGGATATGTGTATTAAAAATATATTTTTCTATCGCGTTCTTCTTTTAAAATTTCAACTGCTTCTCGGAAGCGTTGTGAATGGACAATTTCTCGTTCGCGTAAAAAGCGTAAGCTGTCATTTATGTCGGGATCGTCTGATAAATCAATGAGCCATTGATAAGTTGCTCGTGCTTTTTCTTCAGCGGCAATATCTTCATATAAATCTGCGATAGGATCACCTTTTGCTTGAATATAAGTAGCAGTAAAAGGAACACCACCGGCATTATGATAAAACAAGGCGCTATCGTGATTAGCGTACTGTGCATCTAATCCAGCAGCTTTCATTTGTTCAGGTGTTGCATCTTTCGTTAATTTATAAATCATTGTAGCAATCATTTCTAGGTGTGCGAATTCTTCGGTGCCAATATCGGTCAGCAAGCCAACGACTTTGTCAGGAATCGTATACCGTTGATTTAAGTAGCGAAGGGCAGCTGCGAGTTCACCATCTGCACCTCCGTATTGTTCAACTAATAATTTTGCGAGTGCTGGATTACAGGTGCTTACTTTAACAGGGTATTGTAATTTTTTCTCATAAATCCACATAGTGTCTCTCCTTTATATTTGCCATGGCCAAGGCCCTTTGCTCCATTCCCATGGAGCGTTAGAATAACTATTTCCAAACTGTTGAAGTGGCCCGTATTTTCCTTCAATTTTTTGCTGTAATATTCTTCGTTTATAGGAGAAATCATTGAATTGATTTATAGCGGCGGTATCGTTAGGATGTGTATCTAAATAGAGGGTAAGTTCAACTAATACAAAGTCCAGTTCTTGTAGTTCTTCAATCCATTTGTAATATTCATCAGGCAATATTTGTGTCACGTTGTTAGTCACGTCCTTTTTTGTAAGGATTTTCATAATAATCATAAAAAGCAGGCCATAAAGTCCCTTTTCTTAAAGCTTCTTTTGGTGGGAATTGGGGTAAGTTAGGTGGCTGAAAGCCCATAAACAGGTGAGGGGGTGTTGAGTAATATTTTTTCCCAATTGGAGGGCAAGGATCGTTTGGTCCATGAAAAGGTATGTAGGATTTCATGTATTTGTCCATGTTACACGCCTCCTTTATTAATGAGATATTCATCACTACGTATTGTATTCATACATAATTGTAAATTATGACTCATATAGAAAACTAAAAGGGGCAGGAGGAGTGCGGATGGAAAGGATTACAACATGCATTGTATTAGAATCTAAAAACTTAAAGGAAACATTATATTTTTATGAAGGGATTCTAGGTTTCACACCGAGTAAGGAGAGACCACAATTACGTGTAACAGGTGTTTGGTATGATATTGGTTCAACGAGAATTTGTTTTGTTGTACACCGGGTACTGGGAGAGTATAGAGAGACTGTCACATCAACAGTAGAGGAACTATTTTTTAAAACTACAAATATCGATCAGATAAAGAAAAAATTGGAGTTTTATCATATATCATTTGTAGAGGAATGTGATGGTGAAGAAGTAAGAATAACTTTATATGATCCGGATCATGTTAAGATCCAACTTGTTTCAACAAAGAATATAGAATAGTGTCTTTTATAATGTAATAATCTGAATAGCATATGAAAAAAATATTGACAAGCTTAGGTAAATATTTTAATGTGATTGTATAAAATTGTGTATATAAAGGGGAGTAACTTATTACAGTAAAGTCGTCATTACAGGGAGAAACCCTCGGCTTTATTGGCAACGTTTCGTTGTTAGTGAGACCTTTACCAGCAATGGTAGAGGCCCCTTATTGTCTTTTTTAGGACCCTTACCACGTTTGGTAGGGTCCTTTTTGTATACAAAGAGAGGAGATATAAAAATGAAAAAACTTATTAGTAGATTAAGAGTTGTATTTCATGTTCGCCGATTTGTTCCATTCCTATTTGACTTTTTCACTTCAAAAGAGGTTTCAATAAAGAAGAAAATTTTATCTATTGCATTTTTAGTTGGTTATGTTGCGATGCCGCTCGATTTAATTCCAGACTTCTTACCGTTTATCGGTATTTTAGATGATATTGGAATTGTGTTATTTATTTTGAACCGAATTGTAAAAATGGCGCCAGTTCAATTACAAGAAAAGCATAACGTAAATGTAGGATAGGAGTTAAAAATATGGAGCAAATTATTTTAGATATAATCGAATTTTTAAAGCAGTTTTCTTATTTTGGAGTTGTGTTAGCATTAACGTTTGAATTTATTCCGGCAGAAGTAGTTTTGCCCATGGTTGGGTATTGGGTATACGAGGGTGATATGAATTTTTGGCTTGCTGTACTAGCCGGAACGCTTGGTGGAACGACAGGACCGTTAACGTTATACGCACTCGGTTATTACGGTGGCCGTCCTCTATTAATAAAATACGGGAAATACTTCTTCATTAAAGAAGAACAAATTCAAAAAGCAGATGATTTCTTCGAGAAATATGGACCGGTTGTAGCATTTGTTGGACGCTTTGTACCGGGAGTTAGAACGCTTATTTCTGTTCCATGTGGTATGGCGAAAATGAACATATGGAAATTCAGCATATATACATTTGTAGCAATGTTCCCGTTAACGACTTTGTATGTTTATTTTGGAATGAAATTAGGTCCGCATTGGGAAAAAGCAGCGGGTGTTGTTGGACAATACATGCTACCAATATTAGGAGGCGTTATTCTTATCGTGGCTAGTATCTTTGTCTATAAATATATGAAGAAAAGAAACAAAACGGAATCTATCTAGTCATTTGAATATTTTTTGAAAATAGATGAATAGTACAGGCAAAAGACTCTGAGGGACATACACATATAGGGAATATAAAAGAGAGAGGGGAAACAACTATGTCTTGTGAGTGCTCAGGGTCCGCATTAACTTGTTGTCCAGATAAAAATTATGTGCAAGATAAAGTGTGTAGTCCGTGGTCTGCTACTGTAGTTGCAACAGCAATTGATAACGTTCTCTATACAAATAATATTAACCAAAACGTAGTTGGTACTGGTTTTGTTAAATATGATGTTGGACCAGGCCCAATTACTGTAGAGGTACTTGATTCTGCTGGGGGTACAATTGATACACAAACATTAAACCCAGGAACGAGTATTGCTTTTACGTATCGCCGCTTTGATAGTATACAAGTTGTGTTACCTGCAACACCTGCTGGAACGTATCAGGGAGAATTTTGTATTACAACACGTTATCCACTTTCATAGCAGAATAGGAGAGGATCGAAATGGGAATGAGAAGTTCCAGTTTGTCTTGTTGTTCTAATAAAACACTTGTGCAAGACCAAGTATGTACAGACTGGTCTATTACAGGTGCTGGTACTCAAATTGTATATACAAATAATATCACGCAAGAAGTATATGGTTCAGGTTACGTGAAGTATGATGTAGGTGCCAACCCGATTACAGTTGATTTTTTAGTAGGTGCAACAGTAGTTGATACAATTACTGTACAACCACAAAGTAGTGGTACTTTCACTGTCCGATATTTTACTACTGTCCGAATTACTACGACAGGAACGACTGTTAATCAAGGCGAGTTTTGTATTACAGTACGTTATCCAATTTCATAAAAAAGCATACCGTAAATGGTATGCTTTTTTTTTAGAAAGTAATGAAATTGGTATTCTATAAGCAACATGTAAATTCGCAACAGTACTTGCCTTCTAAATATAGTGAAGGATTACTTGTTATATTGATAATACTGACCGAGTGTAAATCTTTTCCTGTGTACGATATTGTATTACCAGGAAACACAGTGAAAATATTGGTTACTGTTCCAACGATTTGAATTGTAATTGCTTCGGTGCTGCTAGTACTATTGTAAACCGAGACAGTACCTGATATAAGTAATATCCCATCACTTTGCCATAGTATCATTGATTGTGATGCATCTTTGGCAGATGGGATGGTGTTATTAGTTATGAGGAAATTCCCTGCAAATTCATTTGTTACTCGCTCGCAATTTGGATTTGGAGGAGGGGGCGGTGGACAAGGGTCTGGACAAATAATAGATAAAGGAGCGAAACAACCGATATTTTTTTTATTCTTCAATACAACCCCTCCTTTTAAGTTGTCTTTTACTACTATTAAATGTAAAAGCATGGCCGATGTGTTAAAAAAAGAAGGAAATATTAAAAATTAAGATTGTCTAATAGGCTTAAACCTTAACTTATCATTAGCGTTATAGAAAAGATTATATGTGAATAGTCATAGGAAAAGAATGATCAGACTCTTTTAGACAAAAGGTGGTTGTATACAATAGTACGAGGAATGTTGGACTTAATTTCTAATTAACTGTATATTTACAAAAATCTAATAAAATTCATTTGTTATTTAAACGACATTAACATGTATTAGATAAAATAGCCCTTGTAATGAATCAATTATTATGAGGAGGATTCACGTGGACAGAACTGCTTTAAGAAAAGTAAAAGGCCTTATTGGATTATTAATGGTTTTTGTATTAGCGTTCGTATCATTTCCGTGGAGTACATCAGTCAAGGCAGAAGAGAAAAAGCAAGAAAAGGCATCAAGTGAGAAGAAGATAGTTTTTCCAGTTGTAAGTGATGTGCATATTAAAAATAGTGGAACGGATGATACGTTTCGCTGGAAAAGAGCGATTGAACAGTTTAATACATTAGCACCGAAGCAAGATGCATTTGTTATTGTAGGTGATTTCACAGATACAGGATCAGTGCAGCAATATGATCGTTTCATGCAAGTGTATAATGAAAATGCAAATAAAGATGCAGTGCGAATGAATTCACTCGGTAACCATGATTATTGGAACGGTTTATCTGTAGAGGGTGCACAGAAGCGTTTCTTAGAAAAAACAGGTATGGAATCAATTTATTATCATAAAGTGGTAAAAGGTTATCACTTCCTTGTTATGTCTCCGGAGAATGGAACAACTCATGGGTATTATTCAGACAAGCAAATTAATTGGTTAAAAGAAGAAATGGCAAAAGCGCAAAAAGATGATCCAGAAAAACCGATTTTTGTATTTTTACATCAACACATTAAAGAGACAGTATACGGTAGTCATGAATGGGGAACACAAGATAGCGCAAAAATTAATGCCGTATTAAAAGAATACCCACAAGTTATTACGTTTTCAGGTCATTCACATTATCCATTAGATGATCCAAGATCGATACATCAAAAAGACTTTACATCAGTTGGTACATCTTCAGTAAGTTATATGGAAGTTGAAGGTGGTAAAGTACAAGGGAATATCCCGCCAGGAGCTAGTACGTTAAGCCAAGGTTTATTAGTAGAAGTAGATGATGAAGAAGTAACGATTAATCGCCGTGATTTCCATACAAATTCTTGGACAGGCGAGCCTTGGAAAATTAAATTACCAGCAAAGAAAGAAACATTTACACATGTAGAAGATCGTGATAAAGAAAAGCCTTACTTTGCTAAGGATGCAAAGCTTGCTGTATCAAATGTAACAGAAAATGCGGCAACAGTAACATTCCCGCAAGCATTGGACAACCTTCTTGTTCACTCTTACCGTGTACAGGCTAGAGATAAGCAAACGGGTGAAATAAAAAATAAATTGTTAGCATTCTCAGAGTTTTATCGTGATCCAGTGCCAAAAGACCTTACATTTACACTTGCAGGATTAGATGGCGGGAAAACATATACACTTGAAGTCGTTGCAATCGATTCATTTGGCAATGAAACCGTACAGCCGTTAACTGCGGAAATTACTACGAAAAAAGATAATATTGACCCGAATGTGAAAGTACCAAAAGCTGATGTTTTCGATGTAAACTTTGCAGATGGTACATTTAAAGACAATTCACCATTTGGTACAAAAGGTGATGTGAAGGGAAATGTGACTATTGAATATGATAAAGCATTGAAAAAGAATGTGATGAAGTTAAACGGAAAATCTAATACATTTGGATACCTTTCATTTTCAGCAGCACAAAAAGAGAAAGTAGCAAATACATTTACGCTAGAAACGGTATTTTCAATGAATCAAATCCGTGGCCAAGGTATTTTGCAAAATACAGAGAGCGGCGGAATTGGATTTGAGTCTACAGGAAGTGGATATGTTGAATTATGGGCTCACATTGGTGGCAGCTATAAACGTGTTGGAGTTCAATTAGAAGCGAACAAAACGTATCATTTAACAGGAACGTATAACGGAAGTGAAGTGGCAATTTACGTAGATGGTAAAAAAGTAAATAGTCAGCCAGCTACTGGGAAAGTGTATCATCCAAACGTACCATTTGCATTTGGAGCGGATCCTGATAGTAACGGAAATGGTGGTATTCCGTTAAATGGACAAATCGCGCTTGCGAAATTATATAGTAAAGCGTTAAGTTCTTCAGAAGTATTAGCGGCGTACAATGAGTTCTCTAACCGTACGAAGTTAGAGCAAGTAAATGCGTTATTTGAAGAGCTTGGAAAAGTAAAAGAAGTGTTAGCTGGAACGTATGGATTTGGAGATAAGCCAGGTCAATATTCAAAGGAAGCATTTCAAGAATTAGAGAAAAGCTATAATAATGCAAAACAAGTGTTTGAAAATGTAGGGAGTACGGGAGAGCAAATCGTTCAAACATATAGCGAATTAAAAACAGCTAATGTAACATTTGTACAATCTAAAGTAGTAGAACAACCGAAAACACCGAAAGAAAAATTACAAATCAATATTGAATCTGCAAAAGTAGTAGTGAAAAAAGCTCAAGATGCAAATGTAACGGACGGTTCAGTGAAATCACTGAGTCAAAAAATTACAGTGGCCGAAGCTGTAGTGAAAGATGTAAAAGTAAAAGATGCACAGGTAGAAACG
This sequence comes from Bacillus sp. FG16, assembly GCF_057809515.1. Lineage (NCBI taxonomy): Bacteria > Bacillati > Bacillota > Bacilli > Caryophanales > Bacillaceae > Bacillus > Bacillus sp. FG16. The sequence goes on along the minus strand of NZ_JBMDKC010000051.1, from coordinate 16,846 downwards.
ATGAATCGTACATTAGAGCATGCGATTTCACTCGTTGAAAAAAGTATGAACAAATAAGAGAGAGGAAAAGAAGCTTATCATGATAGGCTTCTTTTTTGTTATACTAAAAGTAGTATAGAATGAAGGAGCGAATAATTTGGAACAGAAAAAGCTAAAAAGAATTCTTGAATATGTATGGATCGCGGTTGTGCTCCTTGTAGGATATTATTTCTTAAAAGAGAAAAGTATTTGGGTTTTATTTTTAATGACTTTCTTATTAGCAGGACTAGGAACGTTATTTATTAACTTTTTCTTTGATAGTTTGAATGCCTGGAAGAATAAAAAGAAGGGAACGAAGTAAAGGAGGGAATATATGCAAAAGTGGAAGCTCATATATCAGGTGATTATTTTCCTATTGCTTGTAGGTATTGGAATGGTTAAATACGCAACGCCAATAGGAAATTGGGCATGGTTTACAGCTTGCATCGGCATATTTTTCATTTTACAATCGTTAACGAAAAAATATAATAGTACAGAAAAATAGCTCGCCGCTAAAACGGCGAGCTATTTTGTTATGCTTTTTTCTTTTCATCATTCGTTTTTTCGGTAGCTAAGTGACTATGTTTTCTAGAGTAGAAGAAATAGAAGCATAAGCCGACTATAAGCCAAACTGCAAAGCTAATCCATGTTGTTTTAGACAAATTGATCATTAAATATAAGCAGCAAAGAATCGCGACAACTGGTAATACAGGTACGAAAGGTGTACGGAATCCGCGTTTTAAGTCAGGATGTGTTTTTCGTAAAATAAGTACTGCGCAGCAAACGAATGTAAAGGCTGTTAACGTACCGATGTTTACTAAATTCGCTAGCAAATGTAAATCTAAAAGTCCTGCTAATAAAGCGGCAACAACGCCAGTAATCCACGTGTTTAATAAAGGGATTTTTACTCTTTTATTTACACGTGATAACGCTTTTGGAAGTAGACCGTCACGGCTCATCGCATACGAAACGCGAACTTGTCCATACATAACGACTAAAAGGACGGTTGTCATTCCAGTCATCGCTCCAACAGCGAGTAGTCCTGCAATTGTGTCCTCACCAACGAAATGCAATGCAAATGCAACTGGATCAGAAACGTCTAATTGCGTATAAGGAACCATACCTGTTAAAACGAAAGATACGATCATATATAAAACAGTACAAATAAGAAGAGAACCGATAATACCAATTGGTAAGTCACGCTGCGGTTTTTTCGTTTCTTCTGCAGCGGTTGCGATTGCATCAAAACCTAAAAAGGCGAAGAATACAGTGGCAGCTCCGGTAATAATACCGTCGTATCCGAATGGAATGAACGGTGTCCAGTTTTCAGGCTTTACATATTTTGCGCCTGCTACGATAAAGGCAATGATAACAGCTAGTTTAATAAGAACCATAATATTATTAATGCGTGCACTTTCACGTATACCAAAACTTAAAAGGCCGGTAATAAGAAGTAAAATGCAGACAGCTGGTAAATCGATGAGACCACCTTTTCCTACGCCGGGGGCCGAGGCGATTATGGCGGGCAGGTGTATATTGAACCCTTGTAGTAATGATTGCAAATAACCAGACCAACCGACAGCTACTGCCGCGACTGCAAGTAAATATTCGAGCATTAAACACCATCCGACGATGAAGGCGACGACTTCTCCGACTGTCATATATGCGTAAGTATACACACTTCCTGAGACAGGAATAGAAGAAGCAAATTCAGCATAACAAAAGGCTACACAAGCACAAGTAAATGCAGCAATAAGGAATGATAGCATAATACCAGGACCAGAATGTTTTGCTGCAACAATACCTGTTAATACAAAGATCCCTGTCCCAATTACGGCGCCGATTCCTAAGAACGTTAAATCGAGTGCTGTTAATGTTCTCTCGAGTTGCTTTGGTGATTCAGTACTAAGCGCTTTTTTTCGTAATAATGACTTCACTTTGGACTCTCCCTCCATTTTTTCATTTCCATAACGGCGGCTATAGTATGAGCCCATGAGAAAAGAGTAAGTAAGGAAGTGGAGGTGCAGTTATGGTATGTAGTTTTTTAAAATTGCTGGATTAATCTTAATATAATTCAGAATATTTTGTCAAATAAAAATATGACAAATAAAATGCGGATCAATAGGGGAAACTACTTGCAGAAATGGACGGGGGTTAACGACCCACTGATTAAAGTTAAAGTAGGAGCAGATGCTATGTTATTTTATTTTGAACTTGTCGTCATTTTACTTTGTACGAAATTAGCTGGTGACATTAGTGTGAGACTTGGTCAGCCTTCTGTACTTGGTAAGTTAATTGTCGGTATTATTATCGGTCCAGCTGTACTCGGTATTATTAATAGTTCTGAACTAATTGATGAACTGAGTGAGATTGGTGTTTTGTTACTTATGTTTATGGCGGGACTTGAAACAGATTTAGAAGAGTTAAATCGGAATTTGAAATCGTCATTTGCAGTAGCGGCTGGTGGAATTATTTTTCCTTTCATCGGTGGTTATGTAACAGGATTGCTGTTTGGATTAATGCAGTCCCATGCCATTTTTTTAGGATTATTACTTTGCGCAACATCGGTTAGTATTACGGTGCAGACGCTACGTGATTTAGGAAAAATGAATACGAGAGAAAGTACAACAATTTTAGGTGCTGCTGTATTTGATGATGTCATTGTCGTTATTTTATTGGCATTTGTAATGAGTTTTTTAGGAACACAAGATGTAAATATAACACTTGTCATTGCAAAGAAAATTATTTTCTTTGTAAGTATTGTTTTTATTGCTTGGAAAGTCGTTCCTTGGATTATGAAAATGCTTGTCCCGCTTCGTGTAACAGAAGCGTTAATTAGCGCGGCTCTTATTATTTGCTTCTCTTTTTCTTATTACAGTGAAATGATGGGAATTGCAGGCATTATTGGAGCATTTGCAGCAGGAATTGCTATTTCTCAAACAGAGTATAAGCATGAAGTGGAACATAAAATTGAACCGATTGCTTATGCAATATTTGTTCCAGTATTCTTCGTAAGTATCGGAATGGAAATTACATTTCAAGGCATTGGAAGCCAGCTTTGGTTCATTATTATTATGACCCTCATTGCGATTTTCACAAAGTTAATTGGATCAGGTTTAGGAGCGAGATTGACAGGTTTTAATCTCCAATCTTCTATTAGTATTGGCGCGGGGATGGTATCACGTGGTGAAGTAGCACTTATCATCGCAGCAAATGGACTTACGGCGAATTTATTAGCGAAAGAAAATTTCACAGCGATTGTTATTGTTGTTATATTGACGACGATTATTACACCGCCACTTTTGAAGAAATATTTTGTATAGAGAGGAAGGGCTTATCTGATGCAGGTAAGCTCTTTTTTTATTCCAAAAAGCAATGGTCATATAGCATGAAGGGTTTGTAATTATGGTAAAATCTATGTATGTGATATGACAAGGAGAGGGAAGTGTGAAGATTACGAAGGAGAAGGTTATCGGTGTAATCGTACTTATTGCAGTATGTATACCATTTACTGCATGGAAAGAATCAAAAGTGAAAGATTTTCCGGTTTCTATTTTTTCGGAAGAAGCAGATGGTGAGTACGGTCAGAAGCTGAAATATACTGCTTTTTTACCTGATGTTGCGATTTGGATGAACGGTTGGAAAGAGAAGTGGACAGAAGGAGAAAGAACTGTTTATCAAAAAGGGAATCGCATTGTAAATGTGTTTCATCCTCCTGGCGATGATGGTTTTTACCTTCTTGAAGCAAGAGAAAATAAGTGAACGCCAACCGTAAGAAGTGGAGGTTAAATAGTGAAAGCTTCAACATTACTATTTAAAATTGAAAGTAATATGGATCAATTTTCACCAGCTGAAAAGAAGGTTGCCATGTACATAATGGAGAATGCAGAGATTGTTCCGAACTTAACGACGAAAGAAGTGTCAACGAATGCAGGCGCAAGTGAGGCGAGTGTCGTTCGTTTTTGTAAGTCGATTGGGATCGGAAGTTTTAAAGCATTTAAGATAGCACTCGTTCGTGAATTAACGATTGCTGATTATAATATTAACGATTTTTCAGTGATGAATACGGAAGATGGACCGTACGATTTGTTTAATAAAGTCACTTATGTGAATAAAGCTGCAATTGAGGCGAGCGTTACTGCGATAGATAAGAAGGAACTTGAGAAAGCTGCAGATCGTATTGTCAATGCGGGCAAAATTATATTTTACGGCGTAGGTGGATCAGCTACGCCAGCAATGGATGGGGCGTATAAATTTACACGGCTTGGATTTACAGCGATGATGCTATCTGATTTTCATATGATGTTGCCGCTTGTGACGAATTTAAAAGAAGGCGATATATTTGTTGCGATTTCAACATCTGGTCGAACGAGAGATGTGCTTGAAATGGCGCAGTATGCAAAGAGACAAGGTGCAACTGTTATTGGAATTACGAAGCTAGATCAATCATCCCCCTTATATAAAGAAGCGGACATTCGTCTTTGTATGCCAGATGTAGAACAAGATCATCGTATTGCAAGTATTGCGTCGAGAATGACGCAACTGAATATGATTGATGCTTTATATGTGATTACTTTCAACCGAATTGGCAATAAAGTATTGGATCAATTTATGGAGACGCGAGAAGAAGCGTTGCGGTTACGGAAGTTAAAGTAGAAGAAAAGATGAGGAGACTCATCTTTTTTTATCCCGCTATTTGCCGGGCAGTAAGACCCCCACTTCAAAATTCAGCGGAAGCAAAGAAAGTTAGGTGGGGGATCAACTGCCCGTAAAAGCCCGATTGGTGCGGGCTAATAATCAGTGGGGATGAACAAAACCCCCACTGATTAAAGTTTCACTTTATTATCTTTGACAAAAATATGTCATGTTGTGAAATTTTATTTCATAAAATAAGAAAGAGTTATTGATTTTTAGTTTCTTGAAGTTATAATAAAAGTGTGAAATATAATTTCAAAGAGGGTGGAAATATGTTAGAAAATTTATCGACAGAACATCGTAATGAGAAAACAATGAATCTGGATGAAATGAGCATAAAAGAAGTGTTGCAAAGTATGAATGAAGAAGATCGAACTGTTGCGTTAGCAGTTGAAAAAGAGATAGAACAAATTGAAAAGGTTGTACAGACTGTTATTAAATCTTTTGAAGAAGAGGGACGCTTAATTTACATTGGTGCTGGTACGAGTGGTCGTTTAGGTATTCTAGATGCAGTGGAATGTCCGCCGACATTTGGCACGGATGATAAAATGGTGCAAGGATTTATAGCAGGTGGATTGAAAGCGTTTACCAAGGCGGTGGAAGGTGCCGAAGATCGCGAAGAGTTAGCAGAAGAAGATTTAAAAAGTATTGGATTAAATGAGAAAGATACAGTGATTGGAATTGCTGCAAGTGGTAGAACTCCTTACGTAATTGGCGGCTTGAAATACGCACAGAGCGTAGGAGCGAGTACAGCAAGTATTTCTTGTAATAAAAATGCTGAAATAAGTAAATATGCAAAGTTAAATGTGGAAGTAGAGACAGGTGCAGAAATATTAACAGGATCAACGCGTTTAAAAGCTGGTACAGCACAAAAATTAGTGCTGAATATGATTTCAACAGCTTCGATGATTGGTGTAGGAAAAGTATATAAAAACTTAATGGTAGATGTTCAATCCACAAATGAAAAGTTAGTAGAACGGTCAAAACGAATTATTGTGGAAGCAACAGGCGCTAGTTATGAAGTAGCGGCAGAGTATTATGAAAAGGCAGAACGTAACGTAAAAGCTGCCATTGTTATGGTGTTGTTGCAGTGTGAGTATGGGGAAGCACTGGAGAAACTAAAATACGCAAAAGGGTTTGTGAAGAAAGCACTATAAAATAATAGGGAGGGGGATTCTATTATGAAGAAAGAAGAGAGAATGGCCAAGGAAATTTCGGAGCAACTTGGGGGAATAAAAAACATTCGTAGTATTGCTCATTGTATGACGAGACTACGTTTAACGCTTCATGATGAAAGTAAAGTAAACATGGACCTTTTGAAAAAAGTTGAAGGTGTTATGGGTGTTATAGAAGATGAGACGCTTCAAGTTGTCGTTGGCCCAGGAACAGTAAATAAAGTAGCAGCTAAAATGGAAGGTTTGACAGGACTACGAATTGGTGAGGTAGCAGATCATCACCTTGAAGATATTGGGCAAGAGATGAAGTCAGAGATTAAGAAGAAAAATAATACCCCAGTGAAAAACTTTTTACGAAAAATAGGAAGTATTTTTATTCCGTTAATTCCGGGGCTTGTTGCGTCAGGAATTATAAACGGGGTTGCTAACTTTGCGAAAAACGCTGGTGCTGATCCAAATGCAACATGGTTACAAATGTTACTACTCATTGGCGGCGGTATCTTTACATTCTTAGGAATTTTAGTCGGCTGGAATACAGCGAAAGAGTTTGGCGGGACACCGGTTCTTGGGGCAATTGCTGGTATTTTAATTTTTAACCCGGCGATGGCAAACGTAAAATTGTTTGGTGAAGCATTAGTGCCCGGACGGGGCGGATTGTTTGCAGTTATTTTTGCAGCATGGCTTATGGTTGTAGTGGAAAGACAAGTTCGAAAAGCAGTGCCAAATGCAGTTGATATTATCGTGACACCACTCATTACTGTATTAGTTGTAAGTATCGTAACGATGTTAGCCATTCAGCCATTAGCAGGTTTCTTATCAGATGGTATTACGAGCGGAATTAATGCTATTTTAAATATTGGCGGAGCATTTGCTGGCGCAGTACTTGCGGGAACATTTTTACCTCTCGTTATGGTCGGATTACATCACGGTTTAACACCAATTCATATGGAATTTATTAATCAAACACACGTAACACCTTTATTACCGGTACTCGCAATGGCTGGTGCTGGCCAAGTGGGCGCAGCGATTGCAATTTATGTAAAAACAAAAAATAAACGACTTCGTAATGTGATTAAAGGTGGATTGCCAGTTGGCTTTTTAGGAATTGGTGAGCCGTTATTATACGGGGTTACATTACCACTTGGGAAACCGTTTATTACTGCTTGTTTAGGAGCGGCTGTCGGTGGTGCATTCCAAGCAGTTATGCAAACGGCTTCACTTGGAATTGGCGTATCAGGGCTATCTTTAATTCCGTTAATTGCTGACAATAAATATTTACTATATTTCTTAGGTTTAGTAATTGCATATGCTTTCGGATTTATCTTCACGTACTTCTTCGGATTTAAAGAAGAAATGGCAGAAAACATATAGAGAAAGGGATTCCTTTCTCTTTTTCTATTAATAGAAAGGGAGATTTATATGATCGGAGTTTCCATTTATCTTTCAAAAGAACGAGTAGAGAAACAAGAAGAGTGGCTAAAAGTAGCGAAGGAAAATGGATTTACATCTATTTTTACATCACTGCACATTCCAGAAGATGATCCAAATACGTATAAAGAGTTAATTCAAATATTAGGGAAACAAGCTCTTGCACATGAAATGGAGTTAATGGTTGATGTTTCTCCAAAATCGTTACACCATTTAGGGCTAACATATGAAAATGTGGAAGAGCTATTGGACTGGGGCATTACCGGTTTAAGAATGGATTACGGCATTGCGCCAAAAGAAATTGCAAGCGTATCTCATAAGATGAAAGTAGCTTTAAATGCGAGTACGATTACAAAGTCATTTTGGAAAGAGTTACTTACAGAACATATACGAGTAGAGAATGTAGAAGCGTGGCATAATTTTTACCCACGTCCAGAGACAGGACTAGCAAGGTCCTTCTTACAAAAGCAAAATCAATATTTACAGGAGTGCGGAATAAAAACGATGGCATTTATTCCAGGAGATGCGGAAAAACGTGGTCCGTTATATGAAGGTTTACCGACGTTAGAGAAACACCGCAATATGCGCCCGCTTGAAGCGTATTTAGAACTGGTTCAAGATTGTGGCGTCGATAAAGTGTTGATTGGGGATATAAGCGCAGGTTCGGAAAGCATGGAAGAAGTAGCTAGTGCGGGTAGAGGGATTATTCCATTGCGTTACAAATCATTTATAACTGATAAAGAAGTATTAAAAGTGGTGGAGCAAGTGCATACAAATAGACTAGATCCGGCTCGTGATGTTATTCGATCTGTAGAATCAAGGGAAGGAAATAGAGTGGTGTTACAGCCGATGCATACAATTGTAAGAAAGAAGGGCAGTATTACAATTGATAATGAATTGTACGGTAGATATGCAGGGGAGATGCAAGTTGCCACACATGATTTACCTGTAGATGAGAAAGTGAATGTTGTTGGAATGGTTGTGGAAGAGGACGTTTCTTTACTGCCTTATATTGGCGCTGGAAAAATGTTTCAACTTTTTTTATGCGATAGAATAAAAGCTTGAATTAGCGCTATTTTGTAGGAAAACATTATCCGTAAAAGGGATAATGTTTTTTGTTTTCTTTAAAAAAGTATTTGACGAATGAAATAAAATACCGTATTGTTTTGACTTGTGAATAAAAGTTCACCATAACAAAACAAAAAGGAGAGTTCAAAATGAATCAATATATTGGGAATTTAATTATTCGTATCGTGTTAGGAGTTACGTTCTTTGCACATGGTTTAGCAAAGTTTCAATCAGGTATCGATAATGTAGCAGGATGGTTTACAAGCATCGGTTTACCAGGTGGCCTTGCATACGGCGTAGCAGCTGTAGAATTAGTTGGTGGTATATTATTAATTATCGGTTTAGGTGTACGATATGTAGGATTGTTATTCGCTCTTATTTTAGCTGGAGCTATCGTAAAGGTAAATGGAGCAGCAGGTTTATTAGGAGATGGAAAGAATCCAGGATATGAATTAGATCTTGCATTATTATCAATGGGTGCGTATTTATTCGTAGTAAAAGCAGAAGGATATGTAGATCGTTTCTTAAAAGAGAAAGTAATGAAAACGAAGTAAATTTTATTTATAAATTGTTGACTTGAAGAATTATTGTAACTATAATGATTACAACTAATGAATTACGAATGAAACAATTTAAATATTTTTTTACACAAGATGTAACTACATTGGTTACGTCTTGTGTAAAAATAAATAAACGGGAGGAAGTAATATGCCTAAATCAAATTTAGAAATTATTCAAAGCACGTATGAAGGATCAGCTTCTTCGAATGCAAAGCATTTAGCAGAGGCCCTCTCTGAAAAAGTGGAATGGACAGAGGCAGAAGGTTTCCCGTATGGCGGAACATATAAAGGCGTAGAAGCTATAATGGAAAATGTATTTAGCCGTTTAGGATCAGAATGGGATGATTATAAAGCAAGTGTAAATACATATCATGAAGTAAACGGAAAAGATGTAATTATTGCTGAAGGTATGTATTCTGGAGTTTATAAAGAAACAGGAAAATCATTTGAAGCAGAATTTGTTCATGTATGGCAGCTTGAGAACGGAAAAATCGTGAAGTTTAAGCAGTATGTAGATAGTCATATTGTTAGGGAAGCGATGAAGAGCTAATGCTTTCTAAATGGATTGTAGGTATATGTATTACCATTATGGTAATCATCTCTTCTATAGTTGGCGGAAAGAAATTGCTTGCATATGTGGAAAAAGAAAATACAAATATTCAAACCGAGCGAGCGGCAAACGAAAAAGAGAAAAAAGCTGCAGAAGAAGCTCCGCAAATTAGTGAAGGTGAAATTATTTCTACTATGCATAAAATGGTCCACCAAAAGGTAAAATCCTCTGAAAAATGGGGATTTGTAGAGATGACAAAAAAGGAAATTTCTAATATAAAAAGAGATATTGAAAATAGTACAGGTTTTCAATATAAAATGAAGTTATTTTCTATTATAAATAGATGGGAAAAAGGAGATTTTTCTCAAACTGTTGAGGAGCATAACTTTTTATGGAGCCTTCAAGGTGGAGATACTGGCAAGGCGACGGAACGTTTATCGCCAGAAGAGGAAAAGCAGTATATAAAAGAAATGAAGAGAAAATAAAAACATCGCCAACCCAGATGACGATGTTTTTTCATTAAGAATGTTTTCGCATTAAAGGTCTAACAGGCTGAACGGCAACAGTTTTAAAATGAGAAAATAAATAACATCCTGTTACAACGACAATTGTTCCTAAAATTTGTATCCACGTTAATTCTTCTCCGAGGAATATGAATGCTAAAATGGCTGTGAAAATTGGATTGAAGTTTAGAAAAATACCTGATGTAGTTGCGCCTAATTTTTGTACGCCAATATTCCAAAATACCATACAAAGAACTGTCGAAATAAGCCCAGTATATAAAAGTGATGTGATGAAAGAAGTATTTATATTTGAAACAGTGAAGCTACCTATGTTAAACGGTAGTAATAAAATAACGCCGAAAATACCAGAGTACAACGTTGCCATAAGTGGTGTAGTTGTTTTTGTTGCCCATTTACTACAAACAGAATAGATTCCCCAAATACAAACTGCTGCAATCATCCATAAATCGCCACTATTAAAATGTAGTGAAAATAAAAGCGAGAAATCACCTTTTAATAGGACGAGGATAACCCCGAAGAATGAAAGAATCATGGATAGGATTTGAAGTGTATTTACTTTTTCTTTTAGAAATAATACTGAAAATAATGCGATTGAAATTGCATTCAATGTAGAGATAAGACCTACATTCGTAGCGGATGTTTTTTCTAATGCTAAAAATTGAAAGATGTTAAAAAGAGCGACCCCTGAAATTCCCATCAATATTAACGGAAGTATTGCGGTACGTGGTGGAAGGATTTTCTTTTCTTTAAACCATACCATTGGTAATAAACAAACAATTGCAATCATCCATCTTAAATTTGTCAGTGTCATCGGCGATGCATGATCAACGAGTGATTTTCCAACGACAAAATTTCCTCCCCATAATAAGCTCGTTAGTAATAGTAAAAAGACGTAAAAATAAGGCATGCTAAAATCCCCTTTTTTGTAATCAATACGAATTGTAAATAATTTTAGCATTTTTCTTTATTGTGTAATATATTCTTTTGTATAATGGTTAAAACTCGATAAAATATTTATCTATGAATGATATTTACGGAATGATATTCAGTTTTGGGTAAATTATAAGGTATTTTTTCGAATAATCATCGGTAAGAAAAAAGGGGGAATTGTAATGGAGTCGTCTGTTATTAAAGTGTTGGATGATTTGGATGTACAAATTTTAGATATATTGCAGAAGGAGTCACAAGTAAGTAATGCAGAGCTGGCACGTCGCGTTAATTTATCACCGGCTGCGATGCATGCAAGAATAAAAAGGTTAGATGGGGAAGGTTTCATCGATAAGCAAGTTGCGATTTTAAATCAAGAAAAGCTTGGATTTGATTTATTATGCTTTATTTTTATGAGTACGAATATTCATCAATTTGACAAGTTGGAAGTGTTGGAGAAAGAATTAGAATCGATGCCAGAAGTGTTAGAATGTCACTGTTTAACAGGAGAGTACGATTATTTATTAAAGGTTGCAAATCGTGATCGTAAAGAACTAGAGCAGTTTATTAGAAAGCTGAATAAGCTTGGTATTACAAGGATACAGACAAGTTTAGCACTTCGTGAAATTAAATATTCGACGGTATTGCCGATACGAAATGAGGAACCGAGCATCGATTAGATTGCTTGGTTTTTTGTTTGTATAAATTGATTGACGAGGAGAAAAGAGAGATGTATTATTATATAAAAATATGAATTAAAATTCATTTTGAGTTATAAATATTAATATCGAGGGCAAGGGGATGTAATATGAAAATCTGTAATGCGGTGACGAGTGATGTGAAAGAAATTTATAGTCTTATTGAGGTTTATGCAAAAGAGGGAGTTGTTTTACCACGTTCTCTTTTGTCTCTTTATCAATATTTGCAATGTTTATATGTTATGAAAGAAGACGAGAGAATTGTTGGAGTTGCTGGATTACATGTATTAGGGGAAGATCTTGCAGAAATACGATCGTTAGTAGTTTCGCATACATATGCAGGGAAAGGGATAGGGCGTATGCTCGTAAATCATGTAATGGAGGAAGCTACGAAAATAAATGTAAGAAGAGTAATTTCCTTAACATATGAAACAGTATTTTTTCAAAAGTGTGGATTTGCTTTTGTAAATAAAGAAACGTTGCCAGAGAAAGTATGGATTGATTGTAGACATTGCCCAAAGGTGGATTATTGTGATGAAGTGGCGATGGTGCGGTATGTTGGATGAAAAATTTATAGGGAAAAAGTTCCCACTATTATTTACATATATAGTGGGAATATATATTTCCATAAGAAATGGACAGGTTATTAAGAATTTGAATTCTTTTGTCTCACGGCAAAATTATAAAGTGGATCTTTAAGTTCATAGTTATACGTTAAACCGTCGACAATTCCTACAACTTTATCATTATCATAAAGATCGAGCATAAATTGTGCCATTTGTTTTGCAGTGTGGAATTTTGGTACAACATTATCGTATTGGAATTCATCAATATCAAATGAACGTTTCGCAAATTCTGTTTCAGTTGCAGCAGGAGCTAAAACTTTTGCTTGCAGTTTTGCGCCTTGTTCTTTCAGTTCGTGAGACAGCCCTTCTGTAAAGACACTTACATAGAATTTCGTAGCGCAATACGTAATAGCATCAGCAACAATTGTGTATCCGCCGCCCGATGAAACGTTAATAAGCTGTGTTCCATCAACCATTGAATAATCTCGAACGAAAAGAGAAGAGAGTATTGTTAGTGCTTCTATATTGACATGCAACATCGTCTCTATTTTATTTAAATTTTGTTCAGCAATTGAGGCGAAATTACCAAAACCTGCGTTGTTAATCCACGTTTCAATTTGAAAAGCTTGTAGGCTTTCATAAAGTTTATAAACATCTTCAGTCACAGATAAATCAGTTTTTCGAATGACAACATCCAACTCAGGATGCATTTCGTTAATTTTCAATTTTAATCCGTTTAATTCTTCTTGTCTTCGAGCTACAAGTACTAAATTTTTTCCGCGAGATGCAAATGCTAAAGCTGTTTCATAACCAATTCCAGAACTTGCGCCAGTAATAACCGTGTATTTCATATAACATCCCCCTAAATTCAAATTCATTTATGGTTAGATTGTATTTGTTAGAGTATACTCTAAGTCAAATGTTTTTTATAAATTTGATTCGGTCATAAAATATATGAGGGTAAGCATATGGAGGGAGTTTGAGTATGTACACAATTAGCGAGGTAGCAAAGTTATTAGGAGTGAGCACATATACACTACGCTATTATGAAAAGGAAAATATATTAATTGCAAATCGTGATACAAATGGAAATCGACTTTACGAAGAGTCACATATAAAGTGGTTGCAGTTTGTAATGAAATTAAAACAAACGCAAATGCCAATAGCGAAAATAAGAGAATACGCTAGACTATATACAGAAGGGGAGCATACAACAGAAGCTCGTTTACAGCTCCTAGAAGATCATAGGAAATCTATTCAGATTCAAAGAGAAAACTTAGAGGTTACAGAGAAGATGCTTGAGAATAAAATTAGTGCATACAAAAACTTATTGGAAAATAAATAGATGGTTGTTATGTGATGAAAAATGGATTTGATCTATGAGTATTTCATCATAGTGTACGGACAAATAAAAAAGAGCAGCTAGCAAAAGCTAACTGCTCCATTCAAGGGATCTCTCCAAGGGGGAGTGGAGAAAATATTATGTTACTAGCAGTATTAACAGATTATTGAGAAATATACAAATCGGATGAAAGAAATTTTAAAAAAACTTTCGGCATTGACAGTTTTTAAAATGTTCATGTACAATATATATGAATGACATTCAGTCATTTTTTATGTGACAGGATGTAGTTAGTTTAAAAATGGAACAAATACAATGGTAAATGAGGATGATAGTTGTTTTTATATAGTATTGATGAAAAAGTATATTTTTTTAAAACAAAAATGACTGATAGTCAGTCATAAGAGGTGAGAGGTATGAAAAATAGAGCTTGGTTATATGTCATATTAACATGTATCTTTGAAATTTTTTGGGTGTTTGGTTTTAATACGGCTAATACTTGGTGGCATTGGATTATTATTTTAGGAGTTATCGCTGTTGATTTTCACTTCCTTTCTAAAGCGTGTGAACATCTTGCAACAGGGACTGTATATGCTGTTTTCGCCGGAGCTGGTACGGTAGGTACTTTCTTGATGGATGTATTTCTTTTCGGAGGAAGTTTCAGTGTAGGGAAGTTATTCTTTATCGTGATGGTTGTAGCTGGCGTTATCGGTTTAAAGCTTGCTGATAATAAAGAAGAAACTGTGGAAGGAGCTGCTTAAAGATGGGTTGGTTTTTCGTATTTTGTGCTGCAATTAGTGAAATAGTCGGTGTGATAGGACTTAAAATGTATAGTAAAGATAAAACATTAGCCAATGGTGCGATTTATATAGGCGGGTTTGCTACATCCTTCGCATTTTTGTATACTTCCTTCTTATTTTTACAAGTAAGTGTCGCGTATGCGGTTTGGATTGGTATAGGAACAGCAGGTGCAGTTTTGTTAAACATGTTCTTGTTTGGTGAGTCGAAAAGCAAAGCGCGTATTATTAGTGTGTTTCTTATTGTATGTGGAGTGACAGGATTAAAGGCACTTTCTTAAAGATATATTGTATTTTTATCTCCTAATTGTTTATTAGGAGATTTTATTATAAAAAAATGACTTCCTCTTAGAGTTCACTATCATTGACAGTACAATCAATTATCTTATAAAATGAGTGACAGTCATTCAATATGCGTGTGAAAGGGTTTAGATGATGAATAAAAAAGAGAAAATTGTCTATGCAGCTATTGAAGTGTTTCAGGAAAAGGGCGTCGAAAAAACGAAGATTTCTGATATCGTGAAATTAGCTGGCATTGCGCAAGGAACTTTCTATTTATATTTTCCTTCTAAGCTATCTGTTATGCCTGCAATAGCAGAAGTGATGGTTGAAAAGATGATACTTGCAGTGAAAGAGAAAGTACAAAAAGATGTACCTTTTTCAAATAAAGTGGCACAAGTAATCGATGCGGTGTTTCACTTTATAGAGGAATACCGTGAAATACAAGCTTTAATGTATGCGGGTCTTGCATCTACAGAACATATAAAAGAGTGGGAAGCTGTGTATGAGCCTCTTTATATGTGGTTAAGTGAATTTTTAAGTGAGGCGAAAGAAGCTGGTGAAATTCGTGATTCGGTTCACGCAGAACGAACAGCGAAGTTATTTATCGCTCTTGTTGAATCAGCAGCGGAACAAGTTTATTTATATGATCATAAAGATGATGAGCAAGTCGAGCTACAAAAGGCAGAAGTACTAGATTTTTTAACACATGCACTACATATAAAGAAGTAGTAAGATGAACCTGTCTGAAAAGGTAGGTTCATTTTTGAGGAAAACTGAATGATAGTCATTCACCTAATGCTTATGTATGTGTGGAAGGATAGAGTGAAATTCTAATGAGTGGAGGCATCTTCACTCATTACTAGCCCGCAAAGAGCAGGATAAAGAAAAAGCTTCTTGGGCATTATTTTTTGAGAGGAACTTACGGGAAGAGGTGTTAAAAAGTGAAGAAACAGATAAAAGAACAAAAGATGGTATTGGTCATTCTTTTGAGTAATATATTTATCGCTTTTCTAGGGATTGGATTAATCATTCCGGTTATGCCGTCCTTTATGAATGATATGAGTTTAACAGGGAAGACGATGGGATATCTCGTTGCAGTATTTGCAATGGCACAGCTCATTACTTCACCTATTACAGGCCGATGGGTTGATCTTTACGGTAGGAAGAAAATGATAATCATTGGATTATTTATTTTTGGTGTTTCAGAGCTTCTTTTTGGATTGGGAAAAGATGTATGGATGCTTTATGTAGCAAGGGTGTTAGGTGGAATTAGTGCTGCGTTTATTATGCCTGGTGTTACGGCATATGTTGCGGATATTACATCTATTCAGGAACGTCCAAAGGCGATGGGATACTTATCTGCAGCGATTAGTACTGGATTCATTATAGGGCCTGGAATCGGCGGATTTATTGCAGAATACGGTATACGTGTGCCGTTTTTCGTTGCAGCAGCGATTGCCTTTATAGCATGTGTGATTTCGATATTTATTTTAAAAGAACCGTTAACGAAAGAAGAACTTGCAGAGATTTCTTCTAATACGAAGGAATCAAGTTTTATTGGTGATTTAAAGAAATCATTACATCCAATGTATGCAATTGCATTTATTATCGTATTTGTACTCGCATTCGGATTATCAGCGTATGAAACAGTGTTTAGCTTGTTCTCTGATCATAAATTTGGTTTCTCGCCGAAAGATATTGCAGCAATTATTACAATTAGTTCAATCTTTGGGGTAGTTGTGCAAGTATTTATGTTTGGCAAATTGGTAGACATGTTCGGTGAGAAAGTGTTAATTCAAATATGTTTAATTGTAGGTGCAGTATTAGCATTCGTCTCAACTGTAGTCTTTAATTATTGGATTGTACTTCTCGTTACTTGCTTCATTTTCTTAGCATTTGATTTACTTCGTCCAGCTTTAACGACATTTTTATCAAAAGCAGCTGGAAAAGAGCAAGGATTCGTCGCTGGTATGAACTCAACTTATACGAGTTTAGGTAATATCGCAGGACCAGCGATGGGTGGAATATTATTTGATATGAATATTCATTATCCATATGCATTTTCAGGCGTTGTTTTAATAGTTGGTCTCGGCATTACATTTATGTGGAGAGAGAAACAGTTGGCTGAAAGTTTTGCTAAGTAATAAAACCCCTTACGACGTGAAGTGAACCCTGAAAACGGGACACCTATCAAAACACCTAAACCACTTGTTCCC